>JBDKLU010000072.1:0-6328 GCA_039795475.1 Actinomycetota bacterium
GGCGCAACTAGCAGGTATCGCGTTCCTTCGGCGAGTTCGCTCAACTTGTCGGCGATTTGTTGCACTGTTTGCGACTGGATTACGCCGCCACACTCAGCACAGTGCGGAACACCGATGCGAGCCCAGAGCAGACGCATGTAGTCGTAAATCTCGGTGATCGTGCCGACCGTCGATCGTGGGTTGCGGTTCGTCGACTTTTGATCGATCGAAACTGCCGGCGAGAGGCCCTCGATGAAGTCAACGTCTGGGCGGTCTACCTGACCAAGAAATTGACGAGCATAGGCCGAGAGGGACTCAACATAGCGACGTTGACCCTCAGCAAAAATGGTGTCGAAAGCGAGGGATGACTTGCCGGAACCTGAAAGTCCGGTGAAAACAACGAGTGAGTCGCGCGGAATCGAGACATCAACATTCTTGAGGTTGTGAACACGTGCGCCGCGCACGCTCAGATGGGTGTGTGCTCCGCTCAACATGGCTCAAGTCTATGCGTGGCCAGCCTTCTGGATTTGCCTCAAGTCACGTTTCAAATCCGCGAGTTCATCGCGGAGTCGGGCGGCAAGTTCGAACTTCAATTCAGCGGCGGCTTCGAGCATTTGACCGTTCAAATCGGCAATGAGGGATTCCAGCGCTGCCACTCCTTCGGCTCCGATACCGCTACCGGTCTTACCTCTAGACGCCGGCGCACCGTTCCGAGCGCCAGAGCCGATGAGCTCAGCTGTATCGGCTTCCTCGCGAGCAAGCATCTCCGTGATGTCAGAAATCTTCTTGCGCAGTGGCTGCGGGTCAATGCCGTGTTCTGTGTTGTAGGCGATCTGGCGATCGCGGCGACGGTTCGTTTCATCGATGGCCTGTTGCATGGACCGCGTGACAGTGCGGGCATACATGTGTACTTCACCCGAAACGTTTCGGGCAGCGCGACCAATCGTCTGGATGAGCGAAGTTGATGAGCGTAGAAATCCCTCTTTGTCAGCATCGAGAATACTGACGAGCGACACCTCGGGCAGGTCGAGGCCTTCTCGAAGGAGGTTGATGCCAACGAGTACATCGAACACGCCCTGGCGGAGTTCGGTGAGCAGCTCCACACGCCGGAGTGTGTCGACGTCGGAGTGCAGGTAGCGCACCTTGACTCCAGCTTCAGTCAAAAAGTCCGTGAGCTCCTCAGCCATCTTTTTTGTCAACGTCGTAACCAGAACACGTTCGTCTCGAGCGGTTCTTTTGCGAATCTCTTCGAGGAGGTCATCAATCTGCCCGTCAGCGGGCTTGACGATGACCTGTGGGTCGACGAGACCGGTGGGGCGGATGATCTGTTCGACAACACCGTCTGCGATATCGAGTTCGTACTTCGCGGGTGTTGCTGACAGGTAGACGGTCTGGCCGACACGTTCTTTGAATTCATCAAAGCGCAGAGGTCGGTTGTCTAGAGCACTCGGCAACCGGAATCCGTGTTCCACCAGCGTGCGCTTTCGGGAAGCATCACCCTCGTGCATAGCACCGATTTGAGGAACGGTGACGTGTGATTCATCGATGACGCAAATGAAGTCATCCGGAAAGTAATCGAGGAGACATCGTGGTGCTTCGCCGGGCTCACGCACGTCAATGTGCCGTGAGTAGTTTTCAATGCCAGAACAGAAGCCAATCTGTTGCATCATTTCAAGGTCAAACGTGGTGCGCATGCGAAGGCGCTGTGCCTCGAGAAGTTTGCCGGCAGCCTCAAACTCGGCAATTCGCGACTCCATTTCAGCTCGAATAGTTTCAATAGCGCGAGCCATAATGTCGGCACTAGCAACGTAATGACTGGCGGGAAAGACGGAAACAGTCTCGAGTTTCTCAACGACTTCACCGGTTAACGGGTGCAGGCTGTACAGGGCGTCGATTTCATCGCCGAACATTTCAATGCGCACGGCGAGCTCTTCGTACATCGGAATGATCTCGATCGTGTCACCGCGCACTCGGAAATTCCCGCGAGAAAAGTCGACATCGTTGCGCGCGTACTGCATGTCAACGAACTTGCGGAGAATCGTTTGCCGAGGGATTCGCTCCCCCACACTCAAGCTCAACATGGCGTTGAGGTACTCCTCTGGAGCGCCAAGACCGTAGATGCACGAGACAGTGGATACCACGATGACATCACGGCGGCTCAGGAGCGAAGTCGTTGTTGAGTGGCGCAGTCGCTCAACCTCAGCGTTGACACTGCTGTCTTTTTCGATGAACGTGTCTGTCTGTGGAACGTAGGCCTCAGGCTGGTAGTAGTCGTAGTACGAGACGAAGTACTCGACAGCATTGTCAGGAAATAGCTCACGAAACTCCGTCGCCAACTGCGCGGCTAGAGTCTTGTTGTGGGCCAGTACCAAAGTGGGGCGATTGAGTTCTTCAACAAGCCATGCCGTGGTCGCTGATTTACCAGTACCGGTTGCGCCCAATAAAACCACATCGGTTTCACCGGCGCGAAGTCGCGCTGCGAGTTGCGCAATGGCCGCGGGTTGGTCGCCACTTGGCGTGTATTCACTAACAACCTTGAAGGGTTTCGCGCTACGTTTTGGCTCCACAGGTGAATTCTATGCGCGTGTAGCGATGATGCTTGCCCAGAGCGCGTCAACCTGAGCCAGCGTGGAATCGAGAGTTGTTCCCGTATCAATGACGTCATCTGCGACGGCGAGACGCTGTTCATCTGAAGCTTGAGCCTCGACGCGCTTACGAGCATCGTCGGAGGTCATCCCGCGCATCTCGATGAGGCGCTGAATTCTCGTATCGGCTGGAGCATGTGCAACAACGATGCGATCAAAAGGGTATGAATTCTTTGCTTCGACCAAGAGCGGAACGTCATACACGATGATCGCTTTGGGATCGGTCGACCGAATGCGCGCAAACTCTAAAGTGGTGAGATCGTGAACCGCGGGGTGAACGATCGCTTCTAAGTCTTTTCGAGCGGAATCATCGTTGAAAATAATCTGACCGAGAGCTGGGCGGTTCAATGATCCGTCTGTGGCTAACACCGCATGCCCGAATCGAGAAACGATTTTTGCGAGAGCTGGTGACCCTGGCTCTACAGCTCGGCGGGCCATGATGTCAGCATCAACGATGTGCGCACCGAGTTCGGCGAAACGTGCGGCAATCGTTGATTTGCCTGCCCCTATTCCGCCCGTGAGTCCGATGAGCACCATGCGCTCATGCTAGCAATGTGAAAGGCCCCCACCATGACGGTGAGGGCCTTTGCTAACTAGCTTGTGCGGGTTATGAACCAGCGAGCTTGTCGCGCAGTGCAGCGAGTGACTCGTCGTCTGCGAGAGTTCCTGCCGAAGCAACCTCTTCGCTAGCGAACGAAGTAGCTGCAGCATCTGCGGCACCAGCAGCAGGAGCCGCAGGAAGGTTAGCCTCGCGCTCGAGTGCAGCCTTGACCTGAGTCTTGTGCTGCTCCCAGCGAGCCTGGGCAGCTGAGTAGTCGAGCTCCCATTTTTCGCGCTGAGCGTCGAAACCTTCACGCCACTCGTTGGTTGCGGGGTCGAACCCTTCGGGGTACTTGTAGTTGCCGTTCTCGTCGTACTCAGTGAGCATGCCATAGAGAGCGGGGTCAAACTCGGTACCTTCTGGGTCAACGTTCTCGTTGGCCTGCTTGAGGCTCAGCGAGATGCGGCGACGCTCGAGATCGATGTCGATGACCTTGACGAAGACGTCGTCGCCAACCGATACAACCTGCTCAGCGAGCTCGACGTGCTTGCCGGAGAGCTCTGAGATGTGAACGAGACCCTCGATGCCGTCAGCGACGCGAACGAATGCACCGAACGGAACGAGCTTGGTGACCTTCCCCGGTGCAACCTGTCCGATTGCGTGGGTGCGGGCGAATACCTGCCATGGGTCTTCCTGGGTTGCCTTGAGCGACAGCGAAACGCGTTCACGCTCCATGTCAACTTCAAGGATCTCGACGGTGACTTCCTGGCCAACTTCTACAACCTCAGAAGCGTGCTCGATGTGCTTCCAGCTGAGCTCTGAAACGTGGACGAGGCCGTCTACGCCGCCGAGGTCAACGAACGCACCGAAGTTGACGATCGAAGAAACGACACCCTTGCGAACCTGACCCTTTTGCAGGTTGGTAAGGAAGGTGCTGCGGCTCTCCGACTGGCTCTGAACCAGAAGGGCGCGACGTGAGAGAACAACGTTGTTGCGGTTCTTGTCGAGTTCGAGAATCTTCGCTTCGACTTCCTGGCCGAGGTATGGCGTGAGGTCGCGAACGCGGCGCAGCTCGATGAGTGATGCGGGAAGGAATCCGCGGAGTCCGATGTCAACGATGAGGCCACCCTTGACAACCTCAATAACGGTACCGGTGACAATGCCGTCGTTGTCGCGGATCTTCTCAACGTCGCCCCAAGCACGCTCGTACTGTGCGCGCTTCTTGGAGAGAATGAGGCGACCTTCTTTGTCTTCCTTCTGGAGGACGAGAGCTTCAACCTCGTCGCCAACCTTGACAACCTCGCTGGGGTCAACGTCGTGGCGGATGGAAAGTTCACGGGAGGGAATAACACCCTCAGTCTTGTATCCGACATCGAGAAGAACCTCGTCGCGGTCGATCTTTACAACGGTTCCAGCGATGAGGTCGCCGTCGTTAAAGAATTTGAGAGTCTTTTCGACTGCAGCGAGGAAATCCTCAGCAGATCCAATGTCGTTGATGGCAATCTGCTTGGCTGCCTTAGTCGTGGTGGTGGTCATTAAGTGATGCTCCTGATGTTGGACATAAATCGAGCCTTGACGCAAAGCGTGCTTCGCATCAAGGCATGCGGGTAGGGATGCACAAATGTGCACCCCTAAGACTACCGCAATTTAGTGAGCAGCGGAGTTCCAGGACTGACCAGTACCCACCTGGACATCAAGAGGCACCAATAGCCTTGCTGCCGTCTCCATATTGCGCGTCAAAATCTCTGTCACTTCGTCAACCTCGTCGTTCACAGCCTCGAGTACGAGTTCGTCGTGCACCTGCAAAAGTAAACGAGATGAGAGGTTGCGTGAGACAAGCTCGGTCTCAACATTGACCATCGCCAATTTCATGATGTCGGCAGCCGTGCCCTGTATGGGCGCATTTAGTGCTTGGCGTTCTGCGGCGTCACGAAGGATGCGATTAGGGCTGTTGAGATCAGGGAACGGACGTCGGCGGCCAAACAGTGTTTCCGTGTATCCACGCTCTCGCGCATTTTCAACAACGGAACGAAGATAGTCGCGCACTCCCCCGAAACGCAGGAAGTAGTCGCCCATGAGTTGTTTAGCTTCTTTATTTTCAATGCCGAGCTGCTTAGCAAGACCGAAAGCCGAAAGACCGTAGGCAAGTCCGTAGCTCATTGCTTTGACCTTCGAGCGCATCTCGCTGGTTACTTCACTTGGTTCAACGCCAAACACTCGAGCACCAACAAAACGGTGAAGGTCTTCTCCGGTATTGAACGCTTCAACAAGGCCTGCGTCTTGGGAGAAGTGCGCCATGATTCGCATTTCGATTTGGCTGTAGTCGGCGGTAATCAGGGTGTCGAAACCTTCGCCAACTCTAAATGCATCGCGAATTTTGCGGCCGTCTTCAGAACGAATCGGAATGTTTTGCAAGTTTGGGTTGAGCGAACTTAGTCGACCCGTACTCGTTCCCGTTTGCAGATAGGTGGTGTGGATGCGCTTGTCTGCGCCAATGGAGGCATCAAGAGTCTCGACGATCTGTCCGAGTTTGGTTACATCGCGGTGGTCAAGCAAGTGCTGAAGGAACGGATGTGGGTGGGTGGCTTGCAAATCAGCTAGTGCAGCAGCGTCAGTGCTGTAGCCGGTTTTGGTCGCGCGCGTCTTGGG
Organism: Actinomycetota bacterium; assembly: GCA_039795475.1. Classification (GTDB taxonomy): domain Bacteria; phylum Actinomycetota; class Actinomycetes; order Actinomycetales; family Microbacteriaceae; genus CAIOLM01. Next base: position 5,815 of record JBDKLU010000072.1, read on the forward strand.
CATCTCTAATTGGTCGAACAAGACCTCTTGCAGTTGCTTGGGGCTTGCCAGGTTCACTTCCCGACCGATCAAGTCGTACGCGGCACGGGCGGAGGCGGCGGCACGAACTGAAAGCTCGGTGGCAAGCGCGCGAAGTGCAGTCGAATCTACGTGCACGCCTCGCACCTCCATTGCTGCCAAGGTCAGCAACGAAGGAATCTCGATTTCGAGAAGCACAGACAGGTCGGTAGCACTCAAGTCTTTGTGGACCTCTGCGGCAAGGCTTTCGATTGCCCACGCACGCCCTGCTGGTCCTATGTCTTCAACTTCAGGGATCAGTTGCGACGTGTCAGGCACCGGCAAGGTCATGCCTAAGTAAAGGCGACTGAGTGAGTACAGGTCACGCTTGGCAACATCGGCACGGATAATCCAGTCTGCGAGCTCAACATCGAAAACGAGCCCGCTCAGAACAACGCCAGCGCGAACGAGCGACTTGACCTGGTCCTTAGCGTTGCTGAAAACCTTGGGCGTCGGT
>JBDKLU010000073.1:0-2621 GCA_039795475.1 Actinomycetota bacterium
GAATACGGACTCATTGACCAGGTGCTTACCTCGCGTAAAGCACAAATGGGCCTCTAAGACGCATATTCACCACACTGGTGGCAGGTGCACGGCATTGTCCGTGCGAGGGTTTAGTCTGAAATTACCCTCGTGGTTCAAGTCAAGGAGTAGCAATGTCGCGCATCGGTGAAAGTGCTGACCTGCTCAAGTGTTCCTTCTGTGGCAAGAGCCAAAAGCAGGTTCAGCAGCTGATCGCTGGTCCCGGCGTCTACATCTGTGACGAGTGCGTCGAGCTCTGTAACGAAATCATTGAAGAGCGCATGGCTGAGGCCAGCGAGACCGAAACTGAAGATTTCGATCTGCCTAAGCCCAAAGAGATTTACGCGTTCCTCGAGGAATACGTCATCGGTCAAGAACCCGCCAAGAAGTCGCTTGCGGTGGCTGTCTACAACCACTACAAGCGCGTCCGTGCTCAGCAGGGTGTGAAGTCGGCTGAAGCGAAGGCCGATGAGGTCGAAATCGCGAAGAGCAACATCCTGCTCATCGGTCCGACCGGTTGTGGCAAGACGTACCTCGCTCAGACGCTTGCTCGTCGCCTCAACGTGCCTTTCGCGGTAGCGGACGCAACGGCACTCACCGAGGCCGGCTATGTGGGTGAAGACGTCGAGAACATCTTGCTCAAGTTGCTGCAGGCTGCTGACTTTGATGTCGCTCGCGCTGAAACCGGCATCATCTACATCGACGAGGTCGACAAGATTGCTCGTAAGGCGGAGAACCCCTCGATTACGCGTGACGTATCAGGCGAGGGTGTGCAGCAGGCGCTGCTCAAAATCCTTGAAGGAACTGTGGCTTCGGTGCCCCCGCAGGGCGGTCGTAAGCACCCGCACCAGGAGTTCATTCAGATCGACACGACCAACGTGCTATTCATCGTTGCGGGTGCCTTTGCCGGTCTCGATGAAATTGTCTCGTCGCGTGTGGGCAAGAAGGGCATCGGTTTTGGTGCTCCGCTGCACAGCAAAGACGACACGGTCGATTTCTTCTCCGAAGTGCTGCCCGAAGACTTGCACAAGTTCGGTCTCATCCCCGAGTTCATCGGTCGTTTGCCGGTAATCGCATCGGTGTCACCGCTCGACCAGGCAGCGCTCATTGACATTTTGACCGTGCCCAAGAACGCACTCATCAAGCAGTACCAGCGCATGTTCGCTCTCGACGACGTTGAACTCGAATTTGACGAGGATGCACTGCTCGCGATTGCTGACCTCGCAGTCAAGCGTCAGACGGGTGCCCGCGGACTCCGCGCCATCATGGAAGACGTACTCGGTCCGATCATGTTCGAGGTTCCCTCGACTGACACGATTGCCAAGGTGATTGTGACGCGCGCTTCGGTCGTCGAGAACGCCGCACCGACGCTCATCCCGCGCGTGGTAGCTCCGGTCGAAAAGACCGCCTAGTTCTTTAGCTCAGCGAGCTGTGGCATGACCTCCGTGCCGAAGGCTTCGATTGATCGCATGACGTCTGCGTGCGGAACGTTTCCCACATCCATGTGCATGATGTAGCGATCGTTTTTGAGTGTGGTGAACATCTGACCGAGGCGTTCAACGGTTTCACTCACTGAACCAGCCATGATCGGCCCTGATTCAACGCTCAGAGCGTCGTAATCGGCTCGGGATGGGGCCTTGGTGGAGCGCTCGCGTGAGGTCTGCTGCATGGATTCGTTCCAGTGAGAGTAGAACAACTCCTTGGTTGCGCGGCTATCGGTTCCGATGAGGCCGCGACCGGCAATGCCTACTTGAGTAGCGTTTGCGGAAGCGTGCTCAGCAATGGTTGCCCGGTAATGCTCGACGAGGTCCTGGTGTTCACAGGGACCTGACCGTAGGAACGAGTACATGACATTCACGCCGTATCGCCCCGCGCGTTCTGATGACTCGAGGGACGAACCCGCAGCAACCCACAGCGGGAGTTCGGGCTGAATCGGCCGCGGCCAAACACCAGCATCGTCCAGTGGCGCGCGCGATTTACCCGTCCACGTAATGGGGTTATCTCGTTGTAATTGCAATAAGAGTTCGAGGCGTTCCTCGAAGTGTTCGTGTCTACCGTCATGGTCGGTCCCGAACAAGGGATATGACTCGAGGTAGGCGCCGGTGCCTACGGTCATTTCGGCTCGTCCGCCAGAAAGCACATCGAGCGTTGCGTACTGCTCGAAGAGTCGAACAGGGTCTTTGGTTGGCAAGACCGTGACTGCGCTACCCAAGCGGATGTTCTGGGTGCGCGCACTCGCATACGACAACACGGTCGACGGTGATGAGACCGGATAGTCCTCACGGTGGTGTTCGCCGAGTCCGAAGTAGGAAAGTCCGACCTGATCGGCTAGCTCAACGCGTTCGATGAGGTTGCGGTACAGGGTGGCGGGTTCGAAGAACTTGCCTGTTTCGGGGTCTCGGCTGTTATCACCGAAGCTGTAAATCCCGAGTTCCACAATAAGAACAAACGAGCGTGCGCCAGAAATATTCCCGCGGGGAATTACTCCTGAGTGATGTGCAAGGTTCCGTCGACATCAGAGCTGATGCGCGTGCCGTCATCCAGCTCGACGATGGCGCGCCCTTCGAGGTAGGTCAGAGTCCAGTGCCAGTTGCTCGTGTCGA
>JBDKLU010000074.1:0-2874 GCA_039795475.1 Actinomycetota bacterium
CAGATGCTGGCGCAGGCTTCTTGGCTAGCGTCTGCTCGCAGTGGGAGGGCGCCGCGTTTGAGGCATCCGGGCACACGCGAGTGGTCATGCTGCGTACCGGTCTCGTACTCGGCGACAAGGGAGCGCTCACTCCTCTGCGTCTGCTGACGCTGGCCTGTGTTTCTGGCCCGCTCGCAGGTGGAAAGGCGTGGTGGCCCTGGATCAGTTTGAACGACGAGGCTCGCGCGATCATCCACCTGATTACTTCGACGGTTTCCGGTCCGGTCAATCTTGTCGGCCCTCAAGCAGCAACTTCGGGCACTCTACTGCGCACGCTCGCTGTACTACTGAAGCGCCCGTACTGGCTACCTGCTCCTCGCTTCGCGCTAAGCGCACTGCTCGGCGAAGGCGGTCGCGAAGTAATGCTTTCGAGCCAGAAAGTTGTGCCTCAGGTGTTACTCGCAGACGGTTTCGCGTTCAAAGAACCCACGGTCGGGCAGGCGCTTGCGGCCGCAATCGGAGCGCAAGGCTTTTAGGGAACGAGAACAGCTCGCCCGCGAAGCGATCCTTCGTGAAGTCGCGCATAGGCGGTTGGACCGTCTTCTAGGGCAAACACTTCATGTTCGACCTTGATCTGACCACGTCGAGCCATTTCAACGACCTCGACAAGCTCTGGAAGGGCACCCCAATACGGGCCGCGGAAGTTGACGTCGAAAGGTAGCGCTTCGAATCCAATGGGCAGGATGCCGTTTCCGATGCCGATGAGCTGTACATCTCCAGCCGGGGCGACAAGCTGAGGCATGAGCTCGATTGTGGGCTGCATGCCAACGAAATCAAAGACAGCATTGGCTCCGACACCACCAGTGAGGTCTTTGACCGACTGCACTGCGGCGGCATTGGAGTCGAACGCGTAGTCGGCGCCCATCTCGAGGGCCAATGCACGTTTTTCAGCACTGATGTCCAGCGCGATTACGGTTGCGCCTGAAACCGCCTTGAGGATCTGAATCGCCATGTGTCCGAGGCCGCCCGCCCCAATCACCACAGCCGTAGAACCTGCCCCCAGTTTGGCGAGCGAGGTCTTAATCGCGTGATACGGCGTGAGCGCGGCATCCGTGAGCGAGACACTCGCGACAGGGTCGAGGTCACCGAGGGGAACAAGGTGTCGTGGGGAGTCCACAATCATGTATTCGGCCATCGCGCCGGGCGAACCCAATCCGGGAGGTGCAATCTTTTCTCGCACAGCGACGGGGCACAGCATTTCATCGCCTTTGAGGCAGTAGCTGCATCGACCGCATCCCCATGGTCCGTAAACCAGCACGGAATCGCCGATGGAGACCCCGGCGGCACCTTCGCCCAATTCGACGACCGTTCCCGCTCCCTCGTGCCCAAGAATGAAGGGCACCGGCCAACGCGACATCACGATCTCTTCAGGCAAGCTCATGATGAATTCGTCCGAGTGGCACACACCTGCGGCGGTGACCTTCAGGAGTACTTGGCCAGGACCGGGGCTGGGCTTAGGCACTTCAACAATGCGCGGTGGTTGCCCGACGGTTACGTATTGCAGAGATTTCATCATTTCGCTCATGGCTCCATGATGCGCTCGAGGCTCGTCACCAAGTAGGCGTCAAGCGCACGTGACTGTGAAAACTATGCTTCTTCGGTGCCGGCTCGCTTTGCGGCACGGTACAGCTTGATTGCTTCGCGAATGGATGCGCGAGCACGTCGACGATCGCCAGATGCGTCGTAGGCGAGGCCGAGACGAAACATTGCACGCCAGCTTTCTGGCTCAGCCGCAGCCGCAGCCGCGTATTGGGGAAACTCTGCGTCTGCCGCCTGACGAACGGTGCGGCCGCTTGGTCGATGAGGCAGGTGGTCGACTGGCAGGCCGCCCTCGTCATCGAGGATGCGCGTGAGCTTGGCACTCCGGAAACCGAACATCAGTTCGCGTAAGAGCGCCCACGCACCGATGATCGGCAGGATAAACATCGCGATGCCCATCGCGATGCCGACTGGCTTACGGGTGCTGACGAGCACGATGCCGATGTTGAAGGCGAACGCTAAGTACAGCAAAAGCAGTGCCGAAATGAATGCCACCGCGAGCATCATGCGAGCTACGGGCGAGGTAGGTAAAAAGTTCATCGAACGATCGATTCGCTAGAGCGCGATGACATTTTCGAGGCCGACGGTCAGACCCTTGTGTGTACGCAGTGCGCGCATTGCCGCGAGAATGCCGGCTTCGTAGGAACGGTTCGAGAAAGTTGTGTGCGTAATGGTTAAGGTCTCGCCGATGCCGCCGAAGACAACGTCTTGCTTGGCAACCACGCCGTCCATTCGCAGGCTGTGCACTGGCACTCCCCCGACGAGCTGGCCGCGCGCGCGCTGGTCTGCGTGCGGAGCCTGAATGTCGTTTTCACGAGCAGCAGAAATCTTTTCCGCGGTGTTGACCGCGGTGCCCGAGGGAGAGTCGACCTTGGTCGAGCCGTGAGCTTCAATGATTTCGATCGAGTCGTAGTGCTTGGCAGCAAGTGTTGCTAGGTGAGCTGCCAGAGCCGAGCCGAGCGAGAAGTTCGAGACGAAAACGACGTTCACTTCCGGGTGCGACTCGATGAGGGGGCGCACTTTTTCGATGCGTTCTGCCGACCATCCGGATGTACCAATCAGGATGCTCTTGCCGTGCTCAACGGCAAACTCGAGCACGCTCTTGCTGACCGAAGGCAGTGACACGTCGACGACGAACTCGGCAGGAAGGAGCTCGGCGAGGTCGCTGCGCGAGCCAAGCTGCGCGACGAGCTCGAAATCTTCGGATTCGTTGATCAAACGGCACACGAGAGTGCCCAGCTTGCCGGAAGCGCCGACGACAGCAACGGTAGTTTTCACGTGCTTCAGCCTATATCG
>JBDKLU010000075.1:0-7025 GCA_039795475.1 Actinomycetota bacterium
AGCGCTGCAAAACCCTGCCAAGGCCCGAGGGTGGATGCGCGCTCGCCGATGAGCACATCACCCTCGATTGGCGCCGGAACTGACACGCTCTCGTTGGAGAGGTTGACCACAACGGTCAGTAACCGTCCTTCGTAAGTGCGGGTGTAGGCGAACAACTGCTCGTGGTCGGGCCACAACAGGTCGAACTTTCCGTGCACGATGATGTCGTGCTCGTGACGCAGCGCAATGAGCCTCTTGTAGTGGTGGAACACCGAGTCGGGATCGGCCACCGCAGCTGCCGCGTTGATCGTGGTGTGGTTCGGGTTCACCTCGATCCACGGCGTACCGGTGGTGAAGCCACCGTTCGCTGTCGCATCCCACTGAATCGGTGTGCGGGCGTTGTCGCGACCCTTGACCTTGAGCGAGCGCATCACCGACTCGAGCGGGCGCCTACCCTCGACCTCGGCGGCCCAGTTGAGCGACTCTAGGTCGCGGTACTGAGACAGCTCGGTGAAGTGCGCACCGGTCATACCGAACTCCTCGCCCTGGTAGACGTAGGGCGTTCCGCTCATCAGGTGCAACACCGTGCCGAAGGCCTTGGCGCTCGCGACACGGTGCTCGCCGTCGTTGCCCCAGCGGCTCACGATGCGCGGTTGGTCGTGGTTGTTCCAGTAGAGCGAGTTCCAACCGACGCCCTCGAGGCCCTTCTGCCACTTTGCGAGATTAGCTTTGAGATCGGTGAGCTTGAGCGGCGCGAGATCCCACTTGCTCGTTGCGTCAGGTGCGCAGTCGAGGCTCATGTGCTCGAACGTAAACACCATGTTGAGTTCGTTGCGGTTGGGGTCGGTGTAGAGCTTGGCATCGTCGACGCCACAGCCGAGCATCTCGCCCACTGTAATGAGTCCCTTACCGTGCAGAACCTCGCGGTTCATTTCTTGTAAGAACTCGTGGATGCGCGGGCCGTTGGCCCACTGCGGGAACCCTGGTCCGTCGGGCAATCCCGGCTCTTTCGAGATGAGGTTGATGACGTCCATGCGGAAACCGGCGACGCCCTGCTCGAGCCACCAGTTCATCATTCGATAAACGGCGGCGCGAACATCCGGGTTCTCCCAGTTGAGGTCGGGCTGTTTCTTCGAGAACAGGTGCAAGAAATATTGGCCGGTGCGGTCATCCATCTGCCAGGTCGAGCCCGAGAAGAATGATTGCCAGCTCGTCGGCTCGTGACCGTCGACAGGGTCGCGCCAGTAGTACCAGTCGCGCTTAGGGTTGTCTGTGCTCGAGGCAGATTCGATAAACCACGCGTGCTCGTCGGACGAGTGGTTGACGACGAGGTCCATCACAATCTTGATGCCGCGTTTGCGGGCTTCGGCAAGCAGCGCACGCATGTCATCGAGCGTGCCGAAGATTGGATCGATGTCTTCGTAGTCGCTGATGTCGTACCCGTTGTCGTCTTGCGGCGACTTGTAGGCGGGGGAGAGCCACAGTACGTCGACCCCGAGATCGGCGAGATAGTCGAGCCTCGAGGTGATGCCAGGGATGTCGCCAATGCCGTCACCGTTCGAGTCAGCGAACGAACGGGGATAGATCTGGTAGACGACAGCGCCCTTCCACCAGTCATTCTTTCCGAGCACAACAGCCATCAATGTCTCCTTCGTCTCAAAGATTGAGTCTAGGAGGACGCACGCTCACACGCTATGAACAGGTGTTGTTGTTCGCATCCGTCGATGTGGCCGCACAGCTATCGAATGGGAAGGCGAATACTGGGGAGTCTCTAAAGGTGGTCGTGCCTCCCCCTTTGGGCGTGTATCCAACTCTCAGTTTGTAGTTCACCGCCGAATCTTCGGGGAGACCGCTGATATTCACGTGGTAGATATTTCGGCCGCCGCCCTGATCGTTGTCGAACACTGGAGTTGAGATTGTTACCCCCGGCGCGGAGTTGTTGTCTTCGGTCACGACATCCCAGGTGTAGTCGTAGGCGGTGTCATCGAGGTTGTAGACGTAGGACTTGAACTGGCTGCCATCGTCGCCGTTGCGCCAGGACTTGCCCCACTGAACCGAAACCCCGCTGTCTCCGCTGTCACCGCCGCCGCCGCTATCACCACCGCCACCCTGCTGGTTGGCGGTGAAGTGTGCGTTGGTCGTCGACGCACTTTCGACATCGTGATTCCACGTCACGCAGTTGGTGGCCTTGGCGTGGGCGACGATATTGTGCCCGTCCGGCAAGTCGGTTCCGAAGAAGCGACCGGATGAGTTCACCTGCTCGCCTGTGTCGGGGTCGACGTCCGCTTCGATGCGCGTGTTGTTGTCGCTCTCGTCGATGAACCAGGCGCTCCACTCGCAACGGTCGGCAAAGGTGCGGAAGTTATCGAGTTCCACGGTGGCGAGTGTGTGGCCCGCGGAGCCACCCTGAGTGATGTTCATAATCACCGGGGTGAGGTACGAACCCGCGTGAACATTCTCGGGGTCGTACTCACCGTCGCTGTTGTAGTCGGTGAGTGATCCCGGGGCGAGCTGGAGGCAGAAGCTCTGCGCGGCAGCGTCGGTTCCACCGGTCTTGGCTTCACCGCGGGCGTTCAGCAGAACGGAGAGACAGTTGCTGTCACCGTTGCCAACGCCCCGAGGAACCCAGCCAGATGCCGTACCGTCAACGCGAGCCCCGTAGGGGAGCTGCAGATCCTTCAAGTTGGAACCCTTGCCCGCGATGTAACCGCCGCGGTCACGCAGGCACTTGATGATGTCGAGCGTGAACGATAAGCGCAGGGCACTGTCGGCAGGAATCGCCGCGGGGTCATCGAGAATCTTGTCTTTGAGGGGAGCCAAGAACGCAGCACCCGAGTCTTGCGAGACATTCGCCGCGAACTGGTCGCTGAAGTTCGAGTACGCATTCGGAGCGACCGGCATATCGTTCTGCGGGTTCGCGGCAAAGTTGCCACCGCAGCCGATGTGGCCAGCAGTATCCATTTCGATGCCATAGGAGAGCCCATAGACATCGTGGTAGCCACTCACCGCTGTTTCTGAGGGGAAGGCTTCACGCTGTGGACGATCGAAGGTCATCGACAACATGTCGTGTCCGGGCACGGCGGGGTCAATCACGACCGCGTGCGGCGCACAGTCGCTGGTGTCGCTGTAGCTACAGTTCTGCGACCCGTTCGTTCCGAGCGCTCGGTCAACTCCGTAAGCTTCACCGAGCTTGGAGTAATCGACCGTTTCACCGTTGAACGTTCGGATGAGCGGGGCGGTGATTGGGTAGGCGCCAATCGTTGTGGCTACCGAGGTCACAGTTCCGTCTCCGGCGAGGTAGTTGAGGTTGAGAACATCTGTCGCCGAGAGCGCATCTTTCGCAGCGAGATCGTTCGATGGATCGTCATCCAAATTCACATCGAGTTGGTTGATGTTCGGCGTGATGAACGCGCCGTGCACGATGCGGCTCATGGCGTTCGCGTTGTCCGTCACCAAGCATCGCGTCTGCCAGAGGTAGTTTCCGTTTGACGGTGCTCCTTCGACTGGGGTCGACGTGCTGTCGTAGGGCATTGTCGGGCACTGTCCGTTTTGGTCCGCCGTTCCTCGGAAAATCACCGGTTGAGGCAGCTCCGACCAACATGGCGTGCGGAACGACCGGCTGTTGTCCAGCTGATCTACGCGCCGCATCAGCACGCCCTCGCGACCGAGCGCAGTGTAGTACTCGCTGCTGCCCGGGGCCGCTGCGGCCTTGTCTGCCTCCACGCTCGCGAGTTCGGCTGCCGCGGCCTGGTAGTCGCTCTCGACTGCGCTGGCACACTTGTTCGTGCTTACCGTCCAGTCGGTGCCCCACCACGGAGAGTTCATCGAGTAGTTGAACGCGGTTTTGTTGAAGCCGGTCGGCCAGTCGGGATTTGCGATCGTGGCGGTAGCAGACGAGGTGCTGGTGGATCCCGGGTTTGAATATCCCGGTGTCTGTTCGCTTGTCGATGACGGGCAGCTATTGCCGGACGGCATGATTTCATTCGAACCGTCACTTCCGTAGCGACAGAACTTGGTCGGTGCCTCGATGGTGAACGAGGAGTAATCATCAGAAACATCCACCACGTTGGCGTTGACGAAGTTGAATTCGATGCCCTGATTCTGGAATCCAGCGATGGACACCTGTTGTCCGGCATGGAGTTCGTCGACACTTCCGGTGTAGCGGATCTTCCAGCCGCCCTCGTCCACCAACGCAGCCTCGGTGACTGAGAACCGCGCGTTCTTCATTCCGCTTCCGATTGAAGTTATCGCACGGGAAGTCTCGGAGTCACACCAAATCACGCCGGGACAGGTGACCCAGACAGCGGGCAGCGTTCCATCGCCATCGAGCTTGGCATTCGGGAAGAATTCCGCCTTGTACACGTAGTACGCAACGGTGAAGTCAGAGCCCGAGAGAAAGTAGTTGATCGACTGGTTGAGGTCGTCGAGCCCGTAAGCACCCTCGCCCTGCACGCTTCCATAGCCGGAACTTTCCGGGTCGCTGACGAACGTTCCTGCACCGGAGTCAACGAGGCCGATGTTGAGCGGATTAGAAATTGAGGTGCGCACTGATTTGGATGGTTCGATGCTGCACCCCTGGGTGCCACCCGAGGCATCGGCGGTGTCGATGATCAGGTCGCCGTCGTCATCAACATCGAGGGCGTTCGGAATACCGTCTGTATCTCCGTCGAGACCCGGCGAGGCGTTGGAGCAACTCGACGAGTTACCTTGATCACCTCCGGCACCCATTCTCTCCATGAGCATCAAGCAGTTGTATGCCTTGTCGTAGCCGATGCCGGTGTGGGAATCACCCCACTGGGCTTTCGGCAGCGCAATCAGCTTGGCGGGGCATGCCTGGGTGAGGTCGCCCTTGACCCCGGCGACGGTGGCGAGCACGGCGAGTTGGTTAAAGCAGGCCTGCGAAATCGTTCCGGTCGGATCGTTGATTGATTTGAATGAGGTCTTGCACGTGGTTGGAATGTTAACCTGCACGCCCGCGCCCCCGGCGCTGTCAGAGTTGATGCGCATGAAGAGGCCGCACAGGTCATTCTTCGACGTGACGAGCGTTTTCCAGCGCGTGTCTTTCGCGTACTTGGTGGGGTTGACCGGAGTTGCTCCACCTGCCGACGATGGGTCGAGCGCGCCATAGGGCCCGCAGGCCATCGTGAATGGAACCACGAGCGCGGGGTTCTGTTGCGTGAGTTGATCGAGTAGGTAGTAGTAGCAATCGCGAAGAGTCTTGGTGCTCGAGTTCGTACCGAAGGATGCGCACGAGTCAGACTGTTGCGCGAAGTTCTCACCGATCGTCTTCATGGCTTCGGTGATGGCCTCGAATGTGGTGCGGCAGAGGTCGGTCGGGCCGTGGCTCATAATCCACGAGAGCGTGGCACTCGAATTGGCCTTGTAGGTGAAGCAGCTCGTGCTGTCCACCGCCTCGTTTTGGAAGTTGTTGACGATGTCGCTCGACATTTTGGCGGATTTGATGAAGTCGCGAAGCACGTCGTAGCAGGTGGAATTTGTCGCCATTGTTTCTTTGATTCGCGTGGCTATTGTGTTCAACGCGAGCGTAGATCCGGTGTCAAAGAACGGCGTGCAGTCAGCTACTTGCTCCACGGTTTGCGTGTTTGCCATGACTCCCATCGAGTCGGCTTTCACGATTGCGATATCCGTGGGGTTGGCCAGTGACTGGGGCGAAACGATGGAATTGTTCACCGGCAGTTTCGCGTCGATTCCGTAGTTCATCACGCGCTTCCACTGTGTTGCCAGTGCGCCGGCAACATTGACGTATCCGGCTTTGCCAGCGCCGACCGGCACTTTGGCGACGTCGGAACCTCCGCCGGCTGTGACCATCGCGGTCACGCTCGACTTGAGCGAGCTACTGTAGGGGGAACTGCTGGAGGCGGTCATGAAGGCGGTTTGGTCGGCGCGCGTATGGAGATCGAATGTGCCGAGGTTGATGGTCTTGTCGGCCGGCATTGTCTTAGCGCCGACCTTGGTCGTGGATTGACCGTTGAGGGTGGCTTTGCCTGCCGCGGTGAAGAGAACAGGGCCGATATAGGAGCCGTCTCCCCGCGCGAGGTGAAGCGTTACCGTGGATCGGTTGGCATTCACGGCGCGCACCTTGATGGTGAAGCTCTTGTCACTGGAGTCGGGGGCGGGAGTTGCGAGAGCCGTATTGAACGAGAGGCCGGAGTTCGTGATGGCGTAGACGACGACCAGACACTCGTTGGGAAGTTCCGGATCGGGTGAAGCGCCCTTGAAATTCCACTCGGTACAGGCCTCGGTTGAGCCGGGCAGGGTGAGGGCAGCATCATTTATTGAACCCATGAGCGTCAGAGTCTTCGTAGCGATCGGTACTACCCGCACGGCAGCCGTTGCTGCCGACTTTGGTCCAAGAACTGATTCGATGGACACGTTGTACGAGGTCACGCCGACTTTGCCGGCGAAGTTACATTTCAAGCTCGCAATCGGAGTGCCGCGCTTCTTGGCGAATTGATTACCACAGGGGTATTCGACCGGGCCCGTGTTGGGCACGGCTTTCACACGGAAGCTGGTCGGGGCGACCCCTGACACCTTTTTCCAGCTGACTGTAATGCCGCCTTCGACGCTTGCGATGGCAACACTCGTAGCTTTACCGGGCGTGGGGGTTTGCACGGCGTTGGCCGGCACTGCGCTCGAGAAGACTAGGGCAATCGTCGCAAGCAAGGCCCAGAGCCATCGCCTCCGCGATCGAGCGATTCGAGTGAATGCGCGGTTGTAAATCATGGCAACCCCCTTGTCCCCACTGATGTATTAACTCCGGTATTACTCCGGTCCGTGATGACGCGCAAGCAAATTCTGGCTGAATTCGCTTCTGCTGAACGGGCCGAGCGAGGCGCACTTGACATCACAAAAGTGTGTGCATACACTTTTTGTATGTTTATTCAGAGCCTGAATGAACATACAAAACGAACGAACCACACGGTTCGACTCGTTCGACGAAGAAGTACGACGCAGCAAGGTGAAAAACAATGAGCTTGTTCTCACAGATTGATGACCCCACAGATCTTGATCGGATCCGTGGAGTG
>JBDKLU010000076.1:0-3430 GCA_039795475.1 Actinomycetota bacterium
TCAAAACAATCAAGATCTGCCGACGCAGGATGTTCCTCGTCGAATCATTGCGTGGATGGGGCGAACTGCCGCAGCGCTTCGCAAGCCGAAGGGCCTAGCCGTAGCCGCGCTCGCGGCCATCGTTGTTATCGCCGCGCTCGTACTTCTCGTTCCCGTGCAAGCGCACCTGGCGACCTTCTCGTGGATTGTGGGAGTGCTCGTCGTGCTCGCACTGGGCGCGCTGGTATTCAAGCGAACCGCACTCTGGCGTCGCCTCAAGCCCGAGCTGGGGCCTGCCATTCACCTGTTTCTCGATGCTCTCTTCGAGAACCGCCCGCGCAAACTCACTTTCACTCGTAACCTCAACGGCTTTACGCCTGACGTCGTGCACTGCCACGACATTGAGCCGTTGCCGGCTGCGCTCCAGATCGCCCGACGCACGGGAGCACTTTTTGTGTGGGATGCGCACGAGCTGTACGACGAAATCCCAAACCTGCGCAACGTGGTCAAACGTCACCGTCAACGACTCATTCGCAAGGTTTCGACGCACCTTGACGGCTTCATCACAATCAACGATTCCATCGCGGCTGACTACGCCGCCCGTTTCCCGAATCTTCCCCCGGCCACGATTATCAAGAACGCGGCTACCTTTGACCCTCAAACAGCAATTCCAAAGGATGACGGCCGACTGCACAAGGCTGCCGGTGTTCCGGCCGATCGCAAGATCATCTTGTACCAGGGCGGGTTCTCGCTTCACCGCGGTCTTGAAGCGCTCGTTCGTAATGCTTCTGCTATCCCTGCCGGTTGGTCGCTTGTTCTGATGGGTTGGGGCGTGCTCGAAAAGCAGCTCGCGGAATCTGCCGCGGCCGTCAATGCATCGACCGGGGATGCCCACCGCGTCTCCATCATTCCGGCAGCGCCACAATCCGAACTTGCGTTCTGGACAGCCGGCGCAACACTCGGCGTCATCATGTACGACAACACCGGCAAGAATCACCTGTACTGCACGCCCAACAAGCTGTGGGAGTTCCCTGCTGCCGGAGTGCCAATCATTTGCAACGACCTCGTTGAGCTGGGCGGTTCAGTTCGTGCCAACAACATCGGCTGGGTGCTCTCTGACGATAATGACCCCGCAGCGCTGTCGGCACTCGTGGGTTCGCTCAGCGACGCAGACATCGCTCAGGCTCGAGCCAACTGCGTGACCTACATCACAGCCGACAACTGGGATGTCTACGCGCAGCGTCTCGTGAGCTACTACGCCGGCATCAACCGTCGCTAGCTAGCTCGGTTAGCCCTGGGAGTTGGGGCGATTCTTCGCCATCACTCTGCGCGCGGTGCGAATGACAAAAGTGCGTGAGAAGAAGCGCATCAGGAACGGCGCGAATGCGTTTCCGCGACCCGTGATCACGCTCGGGCGACGACGTTCGAGTGCTGCGAACGTTTTTTTGATGACCATTGACGGGTCAGCCATCGCTCCGGTGGCAGCGTCACTGCCAGCCACGTCGAAGAACTCCGTTGCGGTCGCGCCAGGGCACAGGGCAATCACACGAACGTTGCTGTGCTCGGTCTCGCCCCAGATTGCTTCGGTAAACGACAATACGAACGCCTTGGTAGCGCCGTAGGTTGCGAAGTTCGCCAGGGGCTGGAACGCCGCCGTTGATGCGACGTTGACAAGGATGCCCCTGTCGCGCTTGATCATGTTAGGAATGACGGCCCGAGAAATATCGACGACAGCACCCACGTTGAGAGCGACCTCGTCGGCGATGCGATCCGGGTTTTCGCCGGCAAACGGGCCATACGTCCCGAAACCGGCGTTGTTGATGACGATGTCGAGCTGAATTCCTCGACGAACAATGTCGGTAATGAGGGTTGATCCGGCGCGGGGCTTGCTGAGGTCGCGAGTGATGACTGTGGTCTCGACGTCATAGGTCTCTTTGAGCTCATCCGCGAGCGCTTTCAAGCGCTCGGTTCGACGCGCAACGAGCACAAGGTTTGCTCCACGGGCTGCCAGGTAGCGCGCGAATTCCACGCCAAGCCCAGAGCTTGCGCCAGTAACGAGGGCAGTTTGTCCGGTGAAGTCATTCATCGTGACTCATCCTGTCTGATTTCAGACTAGAACGGGGGTACAGATAATGGGTAAGCCCTAGTAGTCGCCGTATTCGTCGAGCTGTTCCTGCTCGCGTGCTGCTTCTTGAATCTCGCCGATTGCGATGGCTACTGAGATGCCCCATCCGATCCACATCAGAATGGTGCGCCAGTTGCGCGGTCCTTTAATCGTTTGACGAGCGGCCGATACGCCACCGAACAGCACACCAATCATGGCGGTGTTGAAGATGTACTTGCGCATGGAGACCTTCCGATTGGACAGGTCTTTAGGCTACCGCGAGTTCTGCTCTCGTGTGCAGTCGAGCAAAATCAAGCGTTTGGCGAAGCAAATCGACGCGCTCGGCTTCGGTCTTGGCCTTACGAGTGTTGACCTCAGCGACCACGTTGCCGTGCCATCCGGTTGCGCTCAAGTGTTGGAGCACCTCGGCAACGGGCTGGCCACCCTGTCCGGGAAGCAGGTGTTCGTCAAAAATGCGCTGATCCTCATCAGGTCCGGACCCATCGCACAGGTGAACGTGTTTGAGGCGATCGCCGTAGGCGTGCATCAACTCAAAGGCGTCGTGCCCTGAGAGAGCGGCGTGCGAAAAGTCGAGCGTGACAGCGTCACAGTCGAGTTCACGAGGGTCGGGTCCTGGTGCGTATGCGGCAACAGAGGTGTTGCGAATGCGCCACGGGAACATGTTTTCGACCGCGATGTGTACGCCGTAGTCGTCGCTGGTTTGGCGAACGATGTCGAGAAAGCGCTCTGCATATCCGGCCTGCCATCTAAAAGGCGGATGCACGACAACCGTTGACGCGCCAACCTCGGCAGCCAACTCGGCCGACTTCTCGAGCTTGATCTGGGGATCGCGGCCCCATACGAAGTGCGTGAGCAACAGCACGGGTGCGTGAATCGAAAGAATCGGCTGCTCATACTTCTCGGAAAGCTCGCGAAGGCGCCAGGCACTTTGGGTGATTTTGTCGTTGGTCACCATGACTTCGACGCCGTCGAAGCCGACCTGGGATGACAGGCGAAAGCCGTCTTCGGTGGAAAGGGGATACACGCAGGACGCGCTCATGCCGATGTTCATCATTTGGTTCGACCATACGCGGGGTTCCCTATGCGTTGGCTGTGTGTTTTGTGAACAACGTGTGACGCGTGAATGAACCCTCGTCAGCGCACAAATCCGCACCCGTGGTCGGCGTAGACTTATCGTTATGGCAGAAATTGACATGAAGCCCCGCAGCCGGGATGTAACCGACGGAATCGAGAAGGCCGCATCGCGCGGAATGCTTCGCGCTGTCGGTATGGGTGACGAAGACTGGAGCAAGCCACAAATTGGTGTGGCATCCAGCTGGAACGAAA
>JBDKLU010000077.1:0-4374 GCA_039795475.1 Actinomycetota bacterium
CTGCCGGCACTGCATTGCGACCACATCTCGCCCTAAGCAGTTGAGCTCAAAAGTTTCTTCGACCGTGACAATGCGCTCGTCGTGCGCAACAGAGCTGAGGAGCGCATTCAGCATCGTTGTCTTGCCCGCCTGAGTAGCACCAGAAACCAAGATGTTCGTGCCCGCCCGCATTTCGGCAGTCAAAGTGTTCGCCACCTTTCGCGAAAGCGATTTTCGTTCAACGAGGTCATCGAGTGTTTTCACCGTGCGCGAAAACTTGCGAATGTTTACCGACCAGTGCGCTGCAGTTATTTCAGGAATCACGACGTGCAATCTCGAACCGTCCGGCAGCGAAGCATCAACGAACGGGCTAGACGCGTCGACTCGTCGACCTGTAGACGCGAGCATGCGCTCAACTAAATGCCGAATCTGGTGAGCTTCCAGACTCAGGTCGGTGAGCTCGGTCACTCCCCCACGGGCGACAAAAATGCGGTCGGGCGCGTTGATCCAAAGTTCTTCGATCTCGGGGTCATCGAGGAGGGGTTGCAGGGCCCCAAACCCCGCCAGTTCGTCGACCGCTTCGCGGAGAAGTTGAGTTTCATCGACACCTGCCGATTCACCTGAGCTCTCGACGAGGTACCGAATTCTGCGGGTCGCCGCATCCCGCACAGCCGCCTCGGTCGGAAGAGCATCGCCGAGATCAACTCGAACAGAATCAAGGATGTTGCTCAGTACATTCGCCATACCGGGCAGTGTTGTCATCCGACCTGAAAACTGGCGCTAGTTCTCCACAACCTTGTGGGCTGCGAGGCGCTGCTCAGCACCCATACGAGCAACCAGCTTCTTGCCGAGCTTCTGCAACGGCGTCTCGACGAACCTGCGCGCCAGGAACGTAATGAGAATGCAGACGAACGTGAGACCGGTGGCTTCAAATAAGAAGAACCACTTCCAGTTCTCATCCCACACACCTCCGTCAGGTGTTCCCATGATGACGTTCCAGGCCTGCATCAGCGGTTGGTGGAAAACGTAAATACCAAAGGAGTACGTGCCGAGGAATGCAAGGAACTTGCCCCAGCGACCTTTCGGGTTCGCCTTGAATTTTGAGACCTGCAGAATCAGCAGCGCGAAGACAGGCGCCGCATAAAGCGTGATGGCGTAACGGTAGCTGTCGAAGTGCGTGGCCTTCTCGATGAACGGAAAGCTAGCAACTAAGGCAAGTGCGATCACGAGCATCCACCAGCGGCGGAATCGCTCCAGCTGGTGCAGATGCTTCCGAAGCAATAGCCCGATACCGAAACCGATCATGGCTCGACCGAGGGCCTCCCATCCCCGAATCGGACCAATGCCGTCGATCCACTCCTGGTCGTGCGTGAGCCCCCAGGCGAGCATGCCGTAGCCGACAAGAACCAGCGCGATGAGACCCAGCGAATACTTGAGCCACGCCAGCGGGGCATAGATCAGGTTGGCAAACCACTCCGCCGACAGCGACCACAGCGGTACGTTCATGAACATCGCCGGGGGAACAAGAATCTGCAAGAGCAGGTAGGCCGATGCGAAAATTCCCACCTTTTCCGCGGTCGATACACCGGTGACATAGCCAAAAGGCGGATCCCACTGGTCACGCAACATAAGTGCGTCACTCTCGAGCTGCAATAGGAAAGTCGCAAGCAAGAGCGAAACGATGACGAGTGGCCAGAACCGGAAGACGCGCTTCACGACGAAGATGCCACTCGAGCGCACGAGCCCGGCAGCCTTTGAAGGCATGCTCGGCCACAGCACAAAGCCACTGAGCACGAAGAAGAAATCGACGAGGAGGTAGAGCGAATCAAGCTGCGGAAAATCACTCGTCGCGCTCACAACAACGTGAAATGAAAGCACACCGATTGCCGCGAGACCACGTAAGCCATCCAGTGGCAAGAACCGTTGTTCCACGAGTGCGCCTTCCGTCTCAAGTCGAGCAATCGTTCAGGTCAGACTAGCGAATTCCTCGACATAGACTTGAACTACCAGCGGGAGTGGTGAAATGGCAGACACGCCAGATTTAGGTTCTGGTGCCGCAAGGCGTGAGGGTTCAAGTCCCTCCTTCCGCACGTGATACACGCAGCTGCATTCGACGTTCAACTGTCCGACTTCCTCGGACAGTTCGGGGTTATCGTTTTCTACCTCGCCGTGTGGGGTCTTGTCTTTGCGGGCACCGGACTCTTCGTCGGCGTTTTCATCCCCTTCATCACTGGTGACTCGCTTTTGTTTGCCGCCGGACTCGTTGCCGCGAGCGCAAGCGACAAGATCAGCATTTTCGTTCTGGCCCTTGGTGTCGGCATCGCTGCATTCATGGGCGACCAGCTCGGATTTATCATGGGACGCCACCTAGGCAGACCATACCTCGACAAAAAGACCGGCCCGCGCATGAAGAAACTCGTTGTGCGCACTGAAGCGTTCTACCTGAAATACGGATGGTGGGCTGTTGTCGTTGCTCGCTTCATTCCATGGGGACGCGTCTTTGTTCCCTGGATTGCCGGCATCGGCCGCATGGACTATTTCAAGTTCTTGACCAGCAACTTTGTGGGTGCTCTCGCATGGGGTGTTGGATTGAGCGTTGTTGGATTCTTCGCCGCATCCATTCCGCAGGTAAAGGTTGCCGCCTACATCATCGGTGGTTTCTTCATTCTGGCGTCGCTTTTCTTCGGGTTCCGCACCTGGCTTGCCGATCGTCGCGAACGTCGAGCAGGTTCACAGGACTAACCGCGCTACTCTGGTTGCATGCTTACAGGCGTGCTTGCAGGAGCCATTCCCGGTCTCGATCCGAACCAACTGATTTCAGCGTTCGGCCCATACGCCCTTCTTGGCGTTGCCCTGATTGTCTTTGCTGAAACGGGCCTTCTCATCGGCTTTCTGTTGCCCGGTGACACGCTACTCATCCTTTCGGGCGTCTTGGCAATCGAAACAACGGCGTACCCTGCTGGCGCGTTCCATGTGAACATTTGGATTGTTGCAGCCACGATTGGAATTTCTGCGTTCGTCGGAGGTGAAGTGGGTTACCTCATTGGGCATCACTTTGGTCCGCGCATCTTTGAACGCAAAGAGAGCGGTTTCTTCTCGAAGCAGAACGTTGACCGCACCAACGCATTCTTCATTCGATTCGGACCCATCGCGGTCATCCTCGCGCGCTTCGTGCCGGTTGTTCGCACCTTCGCGCCCATCGCTGCGGGCGTAAGCCACATGCCGTGGAAGCGCTACTCGCTCTACAACTTCATCGGTGCCGTGATCTGGGGCGTTGGTCTCACAATGTTTGGCTACGGCATCGGCCACATTCCCGGTGTTCCCGAGTTCGTCGAGAAGTACATAGACCTGGTTCTTATCGGTGTGGTTCTCGTGATCGCGATTCCGACGGCTTACCACTACGCACAGTCAGTGCGTAAAGCCCGCCGCCTTGCCAAGAGCAAGCACGGATCTGACACCCTGCCGACGGATGCAGAAGTTGTTCTGCCGCCAGAAGTCTTTGATCCCAAGCACCACGGCGAGCACAACCCGAAGGCCTAGTGCGCCGTTGAGGTTGTCGCCTAGCCGGCGAGCAATGGCCCTAGTTTGGCCAGTGCCAAAGCACGGTGGCTGAGCGCGTTCTTTTGCTCCGGGTCGAGTTCAGCACTGGTGACCGAGTGCCCCTCGGGAACAAAAATCGGGTCGTAGCCGAAACCGTTGGAACCATGTGCTTCGGTGGTGAGGTGTCCGCGCCAGTGCGCCTCGACCGTGAACTCGCGTGAAGGCTCGTGCTCGGTCGCGGGATACACCACGGCGATACAGCAAACGAAAGCGGCACCCCGCTCCTGCACAGGAACATCCGCCATCTGCTCGATTACCAGCTTGAGGTTGCGCTGATCCGATTTGGGTTCGCCTGCCCACCGAGCCGACAGGATGCCCGGGGCGCCGTTCAAGGCTTCGACGGCTAGTCCAGAGTCATCAGCGAGTGCCGGCATTCCCGTGTGTGCAGCAGCCGCACGAGCTTTGATCAGTGCATTCTCGGCGAAAGTCGCGCCATCTTCGACGGGTTCTGGCCCGTCGTAGCTGACAAGCTCAAACCCGGGAACACTCTGCTCGAGGATTGCCCGAAACTCGCTGACTTTGTGTTGGTTGTGAGTCGCGAGAACGAAGGTGGTCATCGAAGATTACGGAGTTAGGAACGGCCGAGGATGTCGCGTTGAATCTGCGCGAGCTCGTCGGTGCCAGCTACTGCCAGGTCAAGCAGAGAACCTAGTTCGCTGCGGTCGAAGGGTGCGCCTTCTGCGGTGCCCTGAACCTCAACAAAGAGACCGCGACCGGTAACAACCACGTTCATGTCTGTTTCGGCACGCGAGTCTTCGCGGTACTCGAGGTCGAGAAGCGGAACACCGTCGATGA
>JBDKLU010000078.1:0-5548 GCA_039795475.1 Actinomycetota bacterium
AGTTGCTCTTGGTGAAGACGGCCCGACCCACCAGCCCATCGAGCAGCTGGCAACGCTTCGTGCTATCCCCAACCTCGATGTGGTTCGCCCAGCAGACGCCAACGAGACTGCCTACGCATGGAAGACCATCCTGGAGCGTCGTGGCGGCCCCGCAGGTATCGCTCTGACTCGTCAAAATGTGCCCGTATTTACCCGTGGCGACTCAGTTGCTACGGGTGAGATGTTCGCGCACGCCCGTGAGACTGCCAAGGGTGCCTACGTTCTCGTAGACGCAGCGAACGGCAAGCCGGATGTTCTGCTCATCGCCACCGGTAGTGAGGTTTCGCTCGCTGTCGAAGCGCGCACGGCTCTCGCCGCAGAAGGCATTCATGCCCGCGTGATCTCTGCTCCCTGCATGGAGTGGTTCTACGAGCAGAGCGCCGCGTACCAAGAAAGCGTCATTCCGTCAGCAGTTACCGCTCGCGTTTCGGTTGAAGCTGGCCTCAGCCTCAGCTGGGACAAGATCGTCGGAACCGCAGGACGCAGCGTTTCGATCGAGCACTTCGGCGCATCCGCCGACTACAAGACCCTGTTCCGTGAGTTTGGCATGACGACTGAGAACGTCGTTTCCGCTGCTCGCGCATCAATCGCGGCTTCCTAGACCGTACCCCACAAGAAGGAAAATAATGACCAACTCCCCCACTGCGGTACTTTCTGCCGCTGGTGTCAGCATCTGGCTCGATGACCTCTCGCGTGAGCGAATCACGTCGGGCAATCTCGAGAAGCTCATCTCGACCATCGACGTTGTTGGTGTGACTACCAACCCCTCGATCTTTGCTGCCGCGCTTACCGATGGTGCTTCATACGCGCAGCAGGTAGCGCAGTGTGCTGCTGCCGGTCTGGATGCCGACAAGGCAGTTTTCGAAATCACGACAGATGATGTCAAGGCCGCGTGCAAGATCTTCCGTCCGATTTACGACCGTTCTAACGGCGTTGATGGCCGCGTTTCAATCGAGGTCTCTCCGACTCTCGCTCACGACGCACCTGGCACCATCGATGAGGCGAAGCGTCTCTGGGCAAAGGTCAACGAACCCAACGCGCTGATTAAGATTCCCGCAACCCTTGCCGGACTCGATGCAATCACCGAGGTCATCGGCGCAGGAATTAGCGTCAACGTCACGCTCATCTTTTCGCTCGAACGCTACGAAGCAGTCATCGATGCTTTCCTTGCCGGTCTTGAAAAGGCTCAGGCAGCTGGCCACGATCTCTCGCAGATTCACTCCGTAGCCTCGTTCTTCGTTTCTCGTGTCGACACCGAAGTGGACAAGCGTTTGGCTGCTATCGGTACCGATCAGGCCCGTGCTCTAGCGAGCAAGGCAGGACTTGCAAACGCACGTCTTGCATACGAGCTTTTCGAGCAGAAGTTCGGCACCGAGCGTGCGCACGCTCTTGTCGCAGCAGGTGCCAACCCGCAGCGTCCGCTCTGGGCGTCCACTGGCGTCAAAGACCCCGCACTTCCAGACACCCTGTATGTAACCGAATTGGTGGCAGCTGGTGTTGTCAACACCATGCCGGAAAAAACTCTGCTGGCGACAGCTGACCATGGCGTTGTCACAGGCGACACCATCACGCCGAACTACGCGGATGCTCACGCAGTCTTCGCTGATCTTGCAGCCGTTGGTATCGACTTCGCAGATGTCACTAACCTGCTCGAAACTGAAGGTGTCGACAAGTTCATCGTTTCGTGGGGCGAGCTTCTTGAAACCGTCACCACTGCATTGGAGTCTGCACGATGAGCGTTCGCATTCACGTTTCCGGTGCCGCTCAGGCAGCCGTCGAAGCACACGTTCCGCAGCTCGTTGCAGACCTCGTAGCTTCGCGAATCACAGACCAAGATCCGACGCTCTGGGGTCCTGCTGCAGAAGCAGAGTCGAGCATCCGCTTGGGCTGGGTTGAATCAGTTAGCATTTCACGTCCGCTGGTCGATGAGATTGTTGCTCTGCGTTCGCAGCTTCACGCAGAGGGCGTAACGCGTGTTGTTCTTGCTGGAATGGGCGGATCCTCGCTCGCACCAGAAGTGATCACAGCGACCGCTGGTGTCGACCTGACGATTCTTGATTCGACTGAGCCTGGTCAGGTCATCGCTGCACTCGAAGACGACCTCGAGCACACCGTTCTCGTTGTTTCAAGCAAGTCTGGTTCGACCGTTGAAACCGACAGCCAGCGTCGAATTTTTCACGCTGCGTTTGAAGCAATTGGCGTCGACCCTATTTCTCGCATCGTTGTGGTTACCGACCCTGGTTCACCGCTCGACGGTTTCGCACGCGAGACCGGCTACCGCGTCTTCAACGCAGACCCCAACGTTGGAGGTCGCTTCTCCGCTCTCACTGCTTTCGGTCTCGTGCCCTCTGGTCTTGCCGGGGTCGACATCGCTGAGATTCTCGACGAAGCAGAGGTTGCGGCTCTTGAGTGCGCCATCGACCACGAAGACAACCCCGGACTAATTCTTGGTGCGGCAATGGCCAAGTCGATTGCTCACGCGCCCAAACTGGGCCTTGTCACCGACGGCACTCACCTTGTCGGATTCCCCGACTGGGTAGAGCAGCTCGTTGCTGAATCCACGGGTAAAGAAGGCACGGGTGTGCTTCCCGTAGTTCTCGATGTTGTCAGCCCGGAACTCACCGAGAAGCTCGCTGATGTTCAGGTTGTTCGACTCGTTGACGACGCTCACGCACACCACCTGCTGGCGCACGATCGCCACGAGGGTGAAATCCTGATGAGCGGTTCGCTCGGGGCAATGTTTTTGGTTTGGGAGTACGCGACCAGCGTTGCCGGTCGTCTGCTCGGCATCAACCCCTTCGACCAACCTGACGTTGAGTCGGCCAAGGTAGCTGCTCGAGCTCTGCTCGACAACCGTCCCGAACCAACCGCCGCACTCTTCACCTCGGATGGCGTCGAGGTTCGTGCCCACGGTTCGTTCCTCGGTCACGCGAAGACGTTGCGTGAGGCAGTCACTGCACTCCTCGAAGCAGTTCCTTCAGATGGATACGTGTCCGTTCAGGCATACATCGACCGCGTTGCCCTCCCCCAGCTATCGGGTGTTCGTCAGCTGGTTGCTGCTCGCGCAGGTCGCCCTGTCACTTTTGGTTGGGGTCCTCGTTTCCTGCATTCCACGGGTCAGTTCCACAAGGGCGGTCCGGCTGTCGGTGCGTTCATTCAGATTCTGCAAACGGCTGAAACCGACCTGCAAATTCCTGAACGTCCGTTCACCTTTGGCCAGCTCATCGCTGCACAGGCAGCCGGAGACGCAAACGTACTGGCCGACCACGGTCGCCCCGTGCTGACTCTGACGCTTCCTGCTGGCGCTGATGACCTCACCGCGCTTTTCGAAGCCTTCAACTAATAGCGGATACGAAGAGGACAATGTCTCCCGTCGACATCACACAGGGCAATAACCCCCTTCGGGTGGTTGAAGATCGCCGACTCAACCGAATTGCCGGGCCGTGTTCGCTCGTCATTTTCGGTGTCACAGGTGACCTCGCTCGTAAAAAGCTCATGCCGGCCGTGTACGACCTGGCTAACCGTGGCTTGCTGCCGCCTGGATTCGCTTTGGTTGGTTTTGCTCGTCGTGAGTGGGAACATGAAGACTTCGCTAAAGAGGTACACGACTCCGTCAGGGAATACGCACGAACCGAATTCCGCGAGGATGTCTGGCAGCAACTGTCGAAAGGTATCCGTTTCGTCCAGGGAACTTTCGATGACGATGCCGCTTTTGATCGCCTCAAGGCAACGATTCACGAGCTTGATGAGAAGCGTGGCACCATGGGCAACCACGCGTTCTATCTCTCGATTCCGCCCCGTTCGTTCCCCGAGGTAACCAAGCAGTTGCGCCGTTCAGGTCTGGCAGATCCAGCAGATGACCAGTGGCGTCGTGTGGTCATCGAGAAGCCATTTGGTTCTGACCTTAAGACTGCTCGAGAACTCAATGATGTTGTCGAGTCGGTTTTCCCAGCTGACTCAATCTTCCGCATCGACCACTATCTCGGTAAAGAGACGGTTCAGAACATCCTGGCTCTGCGATTCGCAAACCAGCTGTTCGAGCCACTCTGGAACGCAGAACACGTCGACCACGTGCAGATCACCATGGCTGAAGACATCGGAGTTGGTGGTCGAGCAGGCTACTACGACGGTATTGGTGCTGCTCGCGACGTCATTCAGAACCACCTTCTTCAGCTACTCGCTCTGACGGCAATGGAAGAACCGATTTCATTCCACGCGGATGACCTTCGCGCCGAGAAGGAAAAGATTCTTGCCGCTGTTCGTTTGCCCGCTGATCTCGGCGCTTCGACCGCGCGCGGTCAGTATTCAGGTGGCTGGCAGGGCGGACAAAACGTCGTAGGATTCCTCGACGAAGATGGCATGAACCCTCAGTCAACAACGGAAACCTACGCAGCAATGCGTCTCGACATCGCTACTCGCCGTTGGGCTGGAGTGCCGTTCTACCTGCGTGCAGGTAAGCGCCTCGGCCGACGAGTAACCGAGATTGCTGTGGTATTCAAACGCGCTCCTCAGTACCTGTTCGCTGAACACCAGACGTCTGCTGTTGGACAGAATGCTCTTGTTATTCGTGTGCAGCCAGATGAAGGCGTCACGATTCGTTTCGGTTCCAAGGTTCCCGGCGCAGGTATGCAGGTTCGCGACGTAACAATGGACTTTGGATACGGACATGCTTTCACCGAGCAGAGCCCAGAGGCATACGAGCGTCTCATTCTCGACGTGCTTCTCGGTGATCCGCCCCTGTTCCCCCGCCACGAAGAAGTTGAACTCAGCTGGAAGATCCTTGATCCAATCGAGGAATTCTGGGAGACCCAAGGCCAGCCCGAGCAGTATCGCCCTGGTACATGGGGTCCGACTTCCGCAGATGAATTGATGGCCCGTGACGGCCGTGTTTGGAGGCGTCCATGATCGTCGAAATGCCTGACACAACAACGGCAAAAGTTTCTAAGAGCCTCGTCAACCTGCGCGAAGAAGGTGGCGCCGTCGCACTTGGTCGGGTATTGACCCTCGTCATCTCGACCACTCCCGGGTACGAAGAAGAGGCAATTAGCGCTGCTAACGATGCGTCTCGTGAGCACCCGATGCGTGTCATCGTGCTCTCGATTCCTGAAGAGTCGACCAACATCACCAATCGTCTCGACGCAGAGATTCGTGTCGGTGGCGATGCTGGTGCCAGTGAGGTTATCGTTCTGCGGGCTTATGGCGAGGTTGGTTCTGACGAACAGGGACTCGTCACAAGTCTGCTACTGCCAGATGCTCCCGTGGTTGTTTGGTGGCCGGGCAGCTCGCCTGCGGTTGCATCGAACTCACCACTCGGTCGTATCGCTCAATGCCGAATTACGGATGCTGCGGCTAAGGATGACAGCGTGGCTGCGCTCAAACACCTGAGTTCAAGCTACGCCCCCGGCGATGCAGACTTCTCGTGGACTCGTCTCACGTCATGGCGCACACAGCTGGCCGCAGTCCTCGACCAGCCACCTTATGAACCGATCACCGGTGGTTTTGTTTCGGC
>JBDKLU010000079.1:0-4445 GCA_039795475.1 Actinomycetota bacterium
TCTCTGCCTGGCGGTCAGTAAGAAGACCGCTAGAGGTGGACAGGATGGCAACGCCGAGTCCGCCGAGAACCTTGGGAATCTCGTTCGACTTTGCGTAAACGCGAAGACCGGGCTTCGAAACGCGCTTGATGCCGGCAATCGACGGCTCGCGGTTCGGACCGAACTTCAGTTCGAGGGTGAGGGTCTTGCCGACGCGTGCGTCAGAGACCTCGTAGCTCGCAATGTAACCCTCGCTCTTGAGGATCTCAGCGAGACCCGTCTTGAGCTTGCTGTGCGGCATCGACACGGAGTCGTGGTGTGCCGAGTTAGCATTGCGCAGTCTGGTCAGCATGTCTGCGACCGGATCTGTCATTGTCATATGTTTTTTCCTTTGTTCACCAGGTTTCGATGCCCGTTACACGAACAGCGACCTGTGGTGGGTATCTGGTCCGAAAAGCTTCGGCCCAGAAATTTAGCTGGCGGCAGCCTCGTTCGACTTTGCGTAAACGCGAAGACCGGGCTTCGAAACGCGCTTGATTCCAGCAATGGAAGGCTCGCGGTTCGGTCCGAACTTGAGGTTCAGCGTGAGGGTCTTGCCGACGCGTGCGTCTGCAACTTCCCATCCAGCGATGTAACCCTCAGACTTCAGGATTTCAGCAAGGCCCGACTTGAGCTTGCTGTGCGGCATCGACACGGTGTCATGGTGTGCCGAGTTCGCGTTGCGCAGTCTGGTCAGCATGTCTGCGACCGGATCTGTCATCGTCATATGTTTTTTCCTTTGTTCACCAGGTTTCGACAGCCGTTACACGAGTGTCGACCTGTGGTGTTTTCTGGAAGCCAGGTGGCCTTCAGAAAGTTTGATTAGCTTGCGGCTGCGTCGTTGCTCTTGAACGGGAAGCCCAGAGCCTTGAGCAGTGCACGACCTTCGTCGTCGTTCTTTGCCGTAGTCACAACCGTGATGTCCATACCGCGAACGCGGTCGATCTTGTCCTGGTTGATCTCGTGGAATACCGACTGCTCCGTGAGACCGAAGGTGTAGTTACCGTTGCCATCGAACTGACGGTCCGAGAGACCGCGGAAGTCGCGGATACGAGGAAGAGCCAGAGCGAGAAGGCGGTCCAGGAACTCCCACATGCGGTCGCCACGAAGCGTGACGTGTGCACCAATGGGCTGGCCCTCACGGAGCTTGAACTGTGCGATTGACTTGCGAGCCTTCGTGATCATCGGCTTCTGACCGGTGATAAGCGTGAGGTCCGCAACAGCGCCATCGATGACCTTGCCATCGCGGGCTGCTTCACCAACACCCATGTTGACCACAATCTTGGTCAAACCAGGGATCTGGTGCACATTCTTGAGTCCGAGCTCTTTACCCAGGGCAGCCTGGAGTTCAGAGCGGTACTTGAGCTTGAGGCGGGGCTGGATTTTGCCAGCCACTGCAGCGTTTGTCATTACAGGTCCTTACCTGACTTCTTGGCGTAACGAACACGGACGGTCTTAGCGACGCCGTTCTTCGTTACCTGCTCGGTGCGGAAACCAACGCGGGTCGGCTTCTTGGTGCTGGGGTCAACGATGGCAACGTTCGACACGTGGATGGGAGCCTCTACGGTCTCGATTCCACCGGTCTTGGTGCCACGGTCGGTCTGGCCAACGCGTACGTGCTTGGTGACGTAGTTGATGCCTTCAACGATGACGCGGTTCTGTTCTACGAGAACCTCGATGACCTTGCCCTGCTTGCCGCGGTCTCCGCCGCGAGCCTGGGTGCGGCCGGTGATGACCTGAACCAGGTCACCCTTCTTGATGTTCGCCATGATTAAATGACCTCCGGTGCCAGCGACACGATCTTCATGAACTTCTTGTCGCGAAGTTCACGGCCGACCGGGCCGAAGATGCGCGTACCACGAGGGTCGCCATCGTTCTTGAGGATGACAGCTGCGTTCTCATCGAACTTGATGTACGAGCCGTCGGGACGACGGGTGTTCTTCTTGACGCGAACGACGACAGCCTTGACGACGTCACCCTTCTTCACGTTTCCACCCGGGATTGCATCCTTGACGGTGCAGACGATGACGTCACCGATACCGGCGTAACGACGTCCAGATCCACCGAGAACGCGAATCGTCAGCAGCTCTTTGGCGCCGGTGTTGTCGGCAACCTTGAGGCGTGATTCTTGCTGAAGCACTTTTTACTCCTTTACGAAAGTAAGCGCGAACGCTTACTTAGCCTTCTCGACGATCTCGACCAGGCGCCAGCGCTTGGTAGCGCTCAGCGGACGGGTCTCGGAAATGACAACGAGGTCACCAATGCCGGCCGAGTTGAGCTCGTCGTGAGCCTTGACCTTCGAGCTACGGCGAATAACCTTGCCGTAGAGAGGGTGCTTCACACGGTCTTCAACCTCGACAACGATGGTCTTGTCCATCTTGTCGCTGGTGACGTATCCACGGCGAACCTTGCGGTAACCGCGAACGACAGCTTCAGCCTCAGCGGCTTTCTTCTCTTTTGCGGTAGCCATTACTTGGTCTCCTCAACAGCTTCTGCGGCTGGGGCAGCCTCAGCTGCAGCCTTGGTCTTCTTTGCAGCAGCCTTGGGAGCAGCAGCAACGGGCGTGGCACGAATGCCGAGCTCACGCTCACGGATCACCGTGTAGATGCGAGCGATGTCACGCTTGACAGCACGGAGACGTCCGTGGCTCTCGAGCTGACCGGTAGCCGACTGGAAGCGCAGGTTGAACAGCTCTTCCTTGGCCTTGCGAAGCTCGTCTACGAGACGCTCGTTCTCGAAGCCATCGAGCTCAGTCGAGCTCAGTTCCTTGGTTCCGATAGCCATTATGCGTCACCTTCCTCACGCTTGATGATGCGTGCCTTGAGAGGCAGCTTGTGAATTGCACGGGTCATTGCTTCGCGAGCGATGGTCTCGTTGACACCACTGAGCTCGAAGAGCACGCGGCCCGGCTTGACGTTGGCGACCCACCACTCGGGCGAACCCTTACCGGAACCCATGCGGGTTTCAGCAGGCTTCTTGGTCAGCGGACGGTCGGGGTAGATGTTGATCCACACCTTTCCACCACGCTTGATGTGACGGGTCATGGCGATACGAGCGGACTCGATCTGACGGTTGGTGACATACGCAGGGGTAAGTGCCTGGATGCCGAACTCACCGAACGAAACAGTGGTACCACCGGTGGCGTGACCTGCACGGCCGGGGTGGTGCTGCTTACGGTGCTTTACGCGACGGGGAATCAACATGATTAAGCCTCAGCTCCTGCGGTTACCGGAGCCTCTACCTTGGGGGCGCGAGGACCACGGCGGTCGTTGCGGTCATTACGGTCGTTGCGGACCGGCTTCATGTTGGCCTGCTCACGGGCGAGCTCCTTGTTGGTGATTTCGCCCTTGTAGATCCAGACCTTGACGCCGATGCGACCGAAGGTGGTCTTGGCCTCGTAGAAGCCGTAGTCGATGTTCGCGCGGAGCGTGTGCAGAGGCACACGGCCTTCGCGGTAGAACTCCGAGCGGCTCATTTCAGCACCACCGAGGCGGCCCGAAACCTGGATACGAACACCCTTAGCGCCAGCGCGCTGTGCGCCCTGGAGGCCCTTACGCATTGCGCGGCGGAAAGCCACACGTGCGGAGAGCTGCTCGGCGATGCCCTGTGCAACCAGCTGAGCCTCAGCCTCGGGGTTCTTGACCTCGAGGATGTTCAGCTGAATCTGCTTACCAGTGAGCTTTTCGAGGTCAGCGCGGATGAGCTCTGCCTCGGCGCCACGGCGACCGATCACGATACCCGGACGGGCGGTGTGAATGTCAACGCGAACACGGTCACGGGTGCGCTCGATCTCGATGCGGGCTACGCCGGCACGGTCAAGGCGCTCACCGAGCGTCTTGCGGATCTTGACGTCTTCTGCGACGAAGTCGGAGTAACGCTGACCCTTCTTCGTGCTGTCAGAGAACCAACGCGAGACGTGGTCGGTGGTGATACCGAGACGGAAGCCGTACGGATTTACTTTCTGACCCATTACTTGGCCTCCTTCTTAGCAGCCTTGGTCTTGGCGCCCTCGATAACATCGGGGGTTGCAACCGTGACCGTGATGTGGCTGGTGCGCTTCAGAATCTTGAAAGCGCGACCCTGTGCACGGGGCTGGAAGCGCTTGAGCGTGGTTCCCTCATCAACGAAGATCGACGAGATGAACAGGTCCTGCTCGTCGAGGAACACGTTCTCTTTGTCTGCCTTGACGCGTGCGTTAGCAGCGGCCGAAGCAACGAGCTTGCCGATGGGCTCGCTTGCTGCCTGGGGGGCGAACTTGAGAATTGCGAGAGCTTCGTTGACCTGCTTGCCGCGAACGAGAGCGACAACACGACGAGCCTTCTGCGGGGTAACGCGGATTCCGCGCAGGCGAGCTACTGACTCAACCATTTCTTCTACCTCCTATCGTCACCGCGGTTAGCGGCGACGGCCCTTCTTGTCGTCCTTCA
>JBDKLU010000080.1:0-14169 GCA_039795475.1 Actinomycetota bacterium
CACTTCGGTGCTCACCTCAGGCGCTTGCGGAGCTGGCGCGATGTCACGCACGTGCTTAGCGCGGTGCATGTCGAGTTCTGCATAAACGGCAGGAGTGCTCAGACCAAAATCGGCAGGTACGAGCACCCAGTCAAAAGATCCCTTAGCGAGTGCAGGGCTGAGCTGGTCACCGCGACCGGTGCCAATGGCTGTGCCACCGGTGAGTGCGAAGGGAACATCCGCACCGAGCTGACGGGCAAGTTCGAGCATGTCTTCACGACTAACTTTGGTTCCCCAGAGCGCGTCGCAGGCAACGAGCGTTGCTGCGGCATCTGCCGAACCTCCGCCCATGCCTCCGGCGACGGGAACATGCTTCTCAACTTCCAGTCGCACTCCCCCGCGGTACTTTGCGTGGCGAGCAAGAAGACGCGCAGCCTTTATCGCAAGGTTGGTTGCATCGAGGGGGATCATGTCGGTTTCGACCGAACCAGTAAAAGTCACCGAGAAGTCATCAGCGTGCCATGCGCGAACATCTTCGTAAAGAGAAACTGCCTGGTAGGCGATGGCGACATCGTGGTAGCCGTCATCCATGACAGCGCCAACCTGCAAGCTCACATTAATCTTGCCGGGAGCCCTGGCGTGGGCTACTTCGCGAACAACTTCGGACGCCATGGGTCAAATCTAGCCGAGGCTGGAGGGGTCAATTGACGCGATGCGAATGTACTCGTCGATGCCCAGCTGTTCACCGCGCAAGGTAGGGTCGATCCCGGCTGCCTCAAGTGCCTTCGTGGCGGTTTCTGGATGCCCAAACACAATGGCAAGCGCCTGGCGAAGCATCTTTCGTCGCTGACCGAATGCCGCATCCACGATCTCAAAAACTCGCTCGCGAAGAGCTTCATTTTCTGGAGTGCGAGCAGCGCGTCCCATCGAGTCGGGCCAGCGCTCAAATCCGATCAAGACAGAGTCGACGTTTGGGACTGGCCAAAAGACCTGACGGCTAACAGTGCCGACCTGTTTCCACTGCCCATACCAGGCCGCTTTGACGCTCGGCGAACCATAGATTTTTGAACCAGGTGCAGCGATGAGTCGGTGCCCGACCTCGGCTTGAACCATGACCACACCCGAACGAAGGGAGTCAAGGTGTTTGAGCAGGTGAAGCAAAACCGGAACCGAAACGTTGTATGGCAGGTTGGCGACAAGGCGAACGGGCTCGCCCGGGATGTCTGTGACGACCATGGCGTCGCCCTGAATGACCGTGATCTTCTTACCGCGCGCACGACCGGCCATCGTGGTGGGCAGTTCGGCAGCCAAGCGCTTGTCGAGCTCAATCGCCACGATGTCAGCACCGGCTTCAGCCAGGCCGAGCGTGAGCGAGCCCAAGCCCGGGCCAACCTCGAGAACCGTCTCACCAGGCTGCACCTCGGCGGTTGCCACAATCTTGCGAACCGTATTGGCATCGATCACAAAGTTTTGACCCAGCTTCTTGGTGGGCGTTACGTCGAGGCGAGCGGCGAGAGAGCGCACATCCGCAGGGGTGAGCAACAAAACTTCAGACATTAGAACTCCGCCGAATCAGTGACGAGACCGTCTTCCCACGAACCGTAGACGGCCTCGGTGTTGAAGGCGATGTCGGCGCACAGGTCACCAAGGTCCACTGCCAGATACTCCGCCATGGCACGAACCGTGTACGGGGTCATGTACGAAGCATTCGGACGACCACGGTAGGGCATGGGTGTCAGGTAGGGCGCATCCGTTTCGACGAGCACGCGATCACGCGGCATGAACGCCAGAGCTTCACGCAAGTGGTCGTTCTTTTTGAAAGTGAATGTGCCAGAGAACGACAGGTACCAGCCGTTCTCTGCGGCTATCTTGGCCATCTCGAGGTCGCCTGAGAAGCAGTGGAACACTGTCTTTTCTGGGGCACCGACACGCTTGAGAGTTGCGATGACGTCGTCGTGAGCATCCCGGTCGTGAATCTGCAGGGCAATACCGTGCTTCTTGGCGATCTCAATGTGCGCCTCGAAAGAAGCGAACTGAGCGGCCCGTCCGTCTTCACCGGTTCTGAAAAAGTCGAGTCCGGTCTCGCCGACCGCGCGAGTGCGTGGCCAGGACGCAAGCTCATCAATCGCGGCCAGCTGTTCGTCGAGTTCGCCGCGAGCAGCAACCTCGGGTGCATCATTCGGGTGAAGAGCGACAGCCGCCAAGACGCGTCGCTCAGACGCAGCGATCTCAGCCGACCATCGCGATGTCGCCAAGTCTGTGCCAACCTGAACGACTCCAACGATTCCTACCTCGGCAGCACGCTCGAGCTGAGCGCGAAAGTCGATGGGCTCATCACCGTCAGCGATCTCAAGGTGCGTGTGATTGTCGTAAACGGCAACGGGAAGTGCTTCTGGCGCCGGCGGGTGCGACAAGTCTTTGCGCGAGTCGCCCTCGGTAGAACGCTGGCGAATGTGTGCCGAGTCAGACATGTTTTGCGCGACTACTCAGCGCTCTCGATGCGCGGGAACAGCGGCTCAAGAGCTGCGAGCTTGGTGCCGGCAGCAAGCTGACCCCAGTCGCCAGCCGAACGGATTGGCTGTGCCTCGAGTGCACCAAGCGAGTCGGCGACGCCCAGAGCAGTCCAGAGTTTGGCCGTAGCCAGAGGCATGAACGGCGACAGCAGAACGGCCAGCGCACGCAGTCCTTCAACGATGGTGTACAAAACAGTGGCTAGGCGCTGCTCGTTGGCAGGGTCTTTGGCGAGAGCCCATGGTTCTTGCTCAGTGATGTAGCCGTTGAGCGCATCCACGATGGTCCAGATAGATGTGACGGCCTCGTGAATCGCGAGCTTCTCGATCGCGGCATCGGCTTCGAGCGCAGCGGCGCGAACGACGTCGATGATGGCTTTGTCAGCGGGCGCGTACTCACCGGGAGCAGGAACAACGCCATCGAAGTACTTGCCAACCATGGCCAGCGCACGCGAGGCAAGGTTGCCGAAACCGTTGGCGAGCTCCGACTGGTACCGAGCCGACAGGTCTTCCCAGCTGAACGAGCCGTCCTGACCAAAAGTTATCGCTCTCATGAAGTAGTAGCGGAACGCATCCGAACCGAACGTGTCTGTGATGTCGCTCGGAGCAATACCGGTGAGCTTCGACTTCGACATCTTCTCGCCGCCGACGAGCAACCAGCCGTGGCCATAAACCTGTTGAGGCACGTCGATACCGGCAGCCATGAGCATGGCGGGCCAAATCACGGCGTGGAAACGCAGGATGTCTTTACCGACGATGTGCGTAGCCGGCCAACGGCGAGCGAAGTTTGCCTCGTCTTGGCCGTATCCGGTCGCGGTGATGTAGTTGAGCAGGGCATCGAACCACACGTAAACAACATGCGAGTCGTCCCAGGGAAGCTTGATGCCCCAGTCGAATGTCGAACGCGAAATCGAAAGGTCTTGCAGACCCTGCGAAACGAATTGGATGACCTCGTTTCGAGCAGACTCAGGTTGCACGAAGTCGGGGCGCTCTTTGTAGAGAGCTAGCAGTCGATCCTGGAAGTCACTCATGCGGAAGAAGTAGTTCTTCTCGTGAAGCGTCTCAACGGGCTTGGAGTGAATGGCGCAAACCTGCTGACCCTCGTACTCGCCAGCGCCTTCGACGAGGTCGGCCGGCTGCTTGTACTCTTCACAGCCCACGCAGTAGGCACCCTCGTATTCACCGGTGTAGATGAATCCGGCATCCTGGAGCTGCGTCAGGAACTTCTGGACGTTCTCTTCGTGGCGTGGCTCGGTGGTGCGAATAAAGTCGTCGTTTGCGATTGTGATCGTGTCGAGAAGTGGCTTCCACGCAGATTCCACCAAGCGGTCTACCCACTCTTGCGGGGTAGCGCCGTTTGCGGTTGCCGTGCGCAGAATCTTTTGACCGTGCTCATCAGTACCAGTCAAGAGCCAGGTGTCATCTCCAGCTTGGCGGTGCCAACGCGCGAGAACATCCGCCGCCACTTCTGTGTACGCGTGCCCGATGTGGGGAACGTCGTT
Source organism: Actinomycetota bacterium (assembly GCA_039795475.1). Taxonomy (GTDB): domain Bacteria; phylum Actinomycetota; class Actinomycetes; order Actinomycetales; family Microbacteriaceae; genus CAIOLM01. Next base: position 3,992 of record JBDKLU010000080.1, read on the forward strand.
GACATAGAAAATGGGCGTCGTGACGTAGAAACTCTTGCCGGCAGCCATAGGGATTAGTTTACTTTGCCCTCGAGTGCTGCTTGATACAGGTCGCGCTTGCTCAAGGAAGTCGACTCAGCGACCTGCGCGCACGCATCCTTGAGGCGCATGCCGGATGCCACGAGCGCCTGCACCTCGGCAAGGCCGGCTGCGAGCGAAACCTGTGTGGCCTCGGCACCGCGAAGCAAGAACACGATTTCTCCCCGAACTCCACGCTGAGCCCACTCGGCAAGCTCGGCAAGAGATCCTCGTTTGGTCTCTTCGAACTTCTTGGTGAGTTCCCGGCAGACGACGGCTTGGCGCTCGGGACCGAGCACGGCGATGGCATCAGCGATGGAGTCTTCGAGACGATTTGGCGATTCGAAAAAGATCATGGTTCGCGGTTCGCGTCCGAGCTGCTCAAACAGAGCACGACGCTCCCCTTGCTTGCGCGGAAGAAAGCCCTCGAAAGTGAAGCGATCTGTGGGAAGTCCAGAAACCGCGAGCGCAGTGAGCACTGCACTCGGGCCAGGCACGCTGGTCACGACCACATCAGCAGCAATGGCTGCTTGGACGAGGTGGTAACCGGGGTCGCTCACCGTTGGCATGCCCGCGTCACTCAAAACCAGAACGTCGTTCTCGCGCGCCAGCTCGACAACCTCGGCAGAAATCTGCGATTCGTTGTGGTCGTGCAAGGCGATGAGCCGTGGACGGTTGGCAATCTCAAGCCCGGCTAGAAGCTTTTGCGTGGTGCGAGTGTCTTCACTGGCAATCACGGTGACCGACTCGAGGGTTTCGCGCAGGCGCGCTGAAGCATCCGACAGATTGCCGATGGGGGTGCCGCCAAGAATGATCACACCCCAAGTCTGGCATTCAGCCAGCCGCCAGCCGACACTCAGTAGTCTGAGCAGGTGATTGACGAGCTTGTCGACGAGAGCGCACCCGCGCCACGGCCTGTGCGAACGGGCTCGCGACTCGATGACTGGTGGGCTCGCCTCATCAACACGCCTGCTCGTGCCAAAGCCTGGTTCTGGGGTGGCCCGCTCGCCGTCACACTTCTGGCAGCCTTTTTGCGGCTAATCAACCTCAGCACACCACACGCCATCGTCTTCGACGAAACGTTCTACATCAAAGACGCATGGAGCCTCTGGAACAACGGTTACGAATCCAACTGGGACAGTGACGCGGATGCACAACTCGTCGCTGGCAAAACCGATGGTTTCAGCGCCGACGCCTCATATGTTGTTCACCCGCCGCTGGGCAAGTGGCTGATTGCTCTGGGCATGTTTGCTTTTGGCCCCGCAAATAGCTTCGGCTGGCGCTTCGCAGTTGCCCTTGCCGGAATCATCGCAGTTTGGCTCATTGTTCTGATTACACGCCGGCTCACCGGTTCGACACTTCTTGGCGTCATCGCCGGTGGCTTGATGGCCATTGATGGTTCGGCAATCGTGATGTCTCGCGTGAGTGTGCTCGACAACATCCTGATGGTTCTCACCCTGACGGCGTTCTATCTGATGGTGCTCGATCGCGGTTGGGCTCAGAAGCGAATGACAGCTTGGGTCGAGCGGCGCACTCTGAGCGGACGCGAGTATTCATGGGGTCCGACGCTGTGGTGGCGCCCCTGGCTGATTCTGGCTGCAATTGCATTCGGCGCTGCGTCCGGCGTCAAGTGGTCCGGCCTGTGGTTCTTAGCCGCTTTCGGAATCTTCGTCATCATCATGGATGCGATCGACCGACGTCATCTAGGCGTTCCGATGTGGTTCTCGGCCGCCGTTCTCAAACAAGGCCCTGCAGCGTTCTTAATGATGGTGCCCATCGCCTTCGTCACGTACCTTTCGACCTGGACCGGGTGGATCGTCACCAAGGGCGGCTACATGCGCGATCTCATCGAGACGCATCCGCAGCAAGCCGCGACGGGGTTCTGGTCGTGGGTGCCAACCTGGGCGCAAGACCTGTGGGCCTACCACGCAAGCGCCTACGGATTCCACGTTGGAATGAGCACGCCCCACCCCTATCAAGCCAATCCGCTCATCTGGCTTTTCATGATTCGCCCGACGAGCATGTACTACCTCGGCACCACCCAAGGCAAAGAGGGATGCCCGTTCGAGGCCTGCTCCGCTGCCATCACCCCCATCGCCAACCCGCTTATCTGGTACGCGGCCATCGCAGCTCTCGGCTACCTGATCTACCGGTTCGTTCGCTACCGCCAGTGGCAGGTGGGAATCGTGCTGCTCGGACTCGCCGCCGGATACCTACCCTGGCTGGGCTATCTGCACCGCACAGTGTTCTCGTTCTATGCCATCGTTTTCGAGCCGTACCTGATCATCGGTCTCGCAATGACGATCGGCATCATCTTGGGCAAGCGCACCGACCCAGAAGAAAAACGCGAGGGGCGCATCCGGCTCGTGACGGTGTTCGGCATCTTGGCAATCGTTCTCAGTGCATTCTTTTACCCCATTTGGTCGGGGATGACCGTGCCGTTGTGGTTCTGGCAGATGCACATGTGGCTGCCGAGCTGGGTCTAGTTACCTCGCGTGACATCCCCACCTTCAGCCTGACCACCGCGCGGGTAATCTAGAAGGTATGGCAGATCGCGAATACGGGTTCAAAACCCGCTCAATCCACGCAGGCAATATCCCAGATGAGGTCAGCGGCGCACGCGCCCTCCCCATCTACCAAAGCAGCGCTTTCGTTTTCGACAACACCGAAGATGCGGCGGCTCGTTTTGCTTTGCAAAAGTACGGCAACATTTACTCGCGTCTTGCCAACCCCACGGTTGCCTCGTTTGAAGAGCGCGTCGCCAGCCTCGAAGGCGGTCTGGGCGCCGTTGCAACCGCGAGTGGTCTTTCTGCTCAGTACATCACTTTCGCTTCCCTCTGCCAGGCCGGCGACCACATCGTTGCTTCCGCGAACCTCTACGGCGGCTCGATTACTCAGCTTGATGTCACCCTGCGCCGTTTCGGCATTGAGACCACGTTCGTGAACTCATCCGACCCTGCTGACTATGCCGCAGCAATCACCGACAAGACCAAGGTGATTTACGCAGAGACCATCGCGAACCCATCGGGTGAAGTCGCTGACATCGAAGGACTCGCCGACGTGGCCCGCGCTCACGAGATTCCACTCTTTATTGACTCGACCATAGCAACGCCATACCTGTGCCGCCCGATCGAGTGGGGTGCCGACGTGGTTGTTCACTCGGCCACCAAGTTCCTTGGCGGACACGGCACGACGCTCGGTGGTGTCGTGGTCGAGTCCGGTCGCTTCCACTGGCACAGCGACAAGTTCCCCCTCTTCGACGAGGTCGTGCCTTCGTACGGTGGCCTCACCTGGGCCGGAAATTTCGGCGAGTACGCGTTCCTCACTCGTCTTCGCGCCGAACAGCTTCGCGACATCGGGCCGGCACTGGCACCTCACTCGGCATTCTTGCTCGCGCAGGGTGTTGAAACACTTGGATACCGCATGCAGGCTCACATTGACAACGCTCGCGTCGTTGCCGAATGGCTTGCAGGCGACAGCCGCATCGAGTCGGTCAACTGGGCCGGACTCAAGTCACACGCACACTACGACCGCGCGCAGAAGTACTTGCCGCTCGGCCCCGGTTCGGTCTTCGGCTTCACGGTCAAGGGCGGTCGAGAAGTTGGTCGCGCATTCATCGAAAACGTGAACCTGCTCAGCCATGTGGCAAACATCGGTGATGCCAAGTCACTCGTGATCCACCCGGCATCGACTACTCACGCACAGCTCACGGATGCCCAGCTCGAAGCAGCTGGCGTACTGCCGGGTCTCGTCCGACTCTCGGTCGGCATTGAAGACGTCGACGACATCATCTACGACATCGATCAGGCGCTCACCGCCGCAGTGAAGGGTTAATCATGGCTACTGAAGAACTCGTACAAATGGCCAATGGCCTGAGCTGCTCCATGCCCGCCAACTCCCCCTTGGCAAAGCTGCTACGTTCGCAGCGCACCTGGGTCGGCCCCGACGCAAAGGAGCGCAAGCGCATCCTTGACGGCGCCAAGTCAATCGCGATCATCGGTATGTCCGACAAGCCGCAGCGCTCGAGCTACTTTGTCGGCACCTACCTGCTGCAGTCGAGCAAATACCGGGTCTACTTCGTGAACCCGATGGTCAAGGGTGAAATCCTGGGTCAGCCCGTCTACCCAGACCTCAAGTCACTGCCCGAGGTTCCCGACATCGTTGACGTATTCCGCAAGGGAAGCGATGTTCCCGGCATCATCGACGAAATTCTCGAAGTTGGTAAGCCTGTTGTGTGGGTCCAGCTGGGCATCTACAACGAAGAGGCAGCTCGCTACGGAGAAGAAAAGGGCCTCAAAGTTGTCATGGACAAGTGCATCAAGATCGAGCACGCCCGTTTCGACGGCGGACTTCACCTGCTCGGTTTCGACACCGGAGTCATTAGCGCCAAGCGTCACGCACGTTAGGCGGCACAAAGAAAAACCCCGGTCACTGACCGGGGTTTTTCTTTGTGCTTGTTAGCAGCGGTGCGCTGCGTGCTTGTGCAGGTCCTTGTGCTCATCAGCCGGAACAGCCTTACCCATGTTGAGGAAGGCGTCGAGATCGACACGACGACCGCCCAACCACGTACCCGAAACAGTGCACTCAGTTGCCAGTTTGTTGACATCCACTGTGTACGGGTCAGCTGAGAGCTCAACGAAGTCGGCAAACTTGCCAACCTCAATCGAACCGACAACTGCCTCACGTTTGAGCATGTGTGCGGCGTTGATGGTCTCCGCAGCGAGGCCCTCGTGAAGGCTAATCTGCTGGTTTTCGCCACGCACATGACCGCCGCGGGTGCGACGCGTCACTGCTGCCTGAATGTTCAAAAGCGGAGTTGGTGGCGAAACCGCACCGTCGTTGTGGAACGCGATGTTGCAACCCGAATCAAAAGCGTCTTTGAACGCCTGCCATTGCGAACCGTATTTGCTTTCAAACATCTGACCATCGAGCAGGTCGCCCCAGTAGTAGAACTGGAACGGCCCCATCGAGATCTGAACGCCGAGCGACTTGGCGCGGTCGAAGTGGTCTCGTCGACCAGCACCCACGTGTTCAATGCGCCAGCCGTGGTTGGTGCCCAAGAGGTCGTACTTGACCAGCGCGCGCTCCATGGCATCGAGAACGATGTCGATAGCCAGGTCGCCGTTTGCGTGAACCGAGAACTGGTTGCCCGTCGGTGCGTACTTGTCCATGAGGGCATCCAGGTCTGAGCGGGTGTAGTTCAAGCCCTTGTCACCGATACGGTCGTTGCTGATACCCGCACGCTTGGTTGCCTCGGTCTCGAGGTATGGGAACGTGATACCAATGTTGCCAACCCACGGTGAACCGTCAGCCCACAGCTTGATTCCGCCCTTGACCAGTAGGTCGCTCGAGACCTTGCTCTCAACGGGAAGCTCGCAGCCGTCCTCAGTCGAGATGTGGTACAGCGAGATACGCATGGGGTTGTCAGGCATAGATGCCATTGCCTCATACGCGGGCAGAAGTGCCCGGTTGTAGGTCATCTCTGAGGTCGACGTGATGCCGTTCTCAGCCATCAATCGGTAGAACTCCATTGCGCTGTGAAGAGGGTTGCCACCGAGCTGTGCCATGACGGGCTGAGTGACCATCAGCAGGCCGGGAAGCTCCCATGCCTGTCCGGTGAGCTTGCCATCTGCATCGCGCGAAAGTGAACCGCCAACGGGATCAGCCGGAGGGTTGGTGTCCCAGCCATTCGCCTTGATAAGCGCAGTAGTGAAGTAAACACCGTGACCTGAGTTGTCAGCCACCAACGCAATGCGGTCCCCAAAGATGGGATCGAGCACGGATGCATCCGGAATCGGACGCTCGTGCAGAAGCGCATCAAACCCGTTGAAAAGCAACGGAAGCGGTTCGGGCTGGGTATCCATTGCCTTCTTGAAGATGGCGAGCACATCGTCCCAGGTGGGGGCATCCCACGGCGCGATCGAGTGAGCAGGAGCCTGCGTTGCGACACCGCTGAGAACGGGGTGACCGTGTGACTCGATGAAGCCCGGCATCAAAGCGCCGGCCTTGGTGTCGACAACCTCGGCACTTGGCAGGGCAGCCTGACAATCAGCGAGCGAACCCACGGCAACAATCTTGCCGTCGGATACGGCGACCGCTTCAGCACGCGGGTTTTTGTCGTCCATGGTGATGACGACACCCGCGGTCAGAATGAGATCAGTCATTACTTGCTCGCTTTCTTTGCCGATGACTTGGAGGTCTTTGCCTCGAGCTGCTCATCAAGGAACTGATCAACGGGCTCGTTAGCGCCCTTCTTGCTCAGCGAAATGAACATCAGAACACCAGCAATGGCAATCAGAACAGCGCTGATGGCTGCAGTCTCAGCAAAGGCTGCCGAGTATGCACCTTCGATGGCCTTCTGCCCTGCGTTGGTGAGGGCTTCGTTGACAGCCGTGTCAGATCCATCGGTTGCACCGGTGGTCATGAAGTGGGTGATGCTGTCCCAGTTGCTCTGACCCGTAACAGCACCCTTGGTGATGTGGTCAACCTTGGCAACGGTCAGGATGCTGATTGCCGTGGTCGTTCCGGTCAGACCGAGCGAGTAACCGAACTGTCCAACAACGAGCTTGCTCGAGCTAACCGGACCGAAGAACTTCGCCGGAGCCAGACCTAGGAACAGGTTTCCCTGCGTGGTGGCGTTCATCATGTAACCGATACCGGCGATAACAAGACCGGGAACGAATACGCCGTAGTTGTCGGCGTTGCCGGCAAAGACGAAGTCGACGAAACCGAGCACAAGCAAACCGTATCCGGTGACAGAAATGAAGCGCGCAGGCTTGCCCTTGCCAAGCAATGCACCGGCGAGAAGCGAACCAGCGATACCTGCTGCGGTTGCGGGCAGCTGAGCCACACCAATCAGAGCGGTAGGAATATGGGTGACATACTGCCAAATGTTAGGAAGCATCTGGCTGATTGCACCGGAACCGAAGTTCCAGAAGATACCCATGATGACCGCACCAACGAAAGCGGGGTGCTTGAGCATCTGAATCGGGAATACCGGGTGCGAGGAGCGCTGCTCGCGAATAGCGAAAGCGACGAGACCAATCAGACCGACAAAAACGGGAACCAGGAACGCGGGAGTCGTAACACCCTTGGTTGCCTGGCTGATGCCGTAGAGAAGACCGGCAACGCCGACCGCCAAAAAGAACATGCCGAAGAAATCAATCTTGCCACCGGGAACCTTGTCTACCTTGGGCAGGATGAACGGAATGAGAATAAAGGCGATGACCGAAACCACCGGAAGAACGAAGTAAGCCTCACGCCAATCTTGGCCCACGAGAATGCCACCGATGACCATGGCAATAACGGGGATGATTCCGTTAGTCACATTGAACATAGCCATTGCCGGGCCGAGGGACTTCTGCGACGAAACATTCTTGAGCATGCCGTAAGCGCCACCGAAGACCATACCGAGAGCGATACCGGTGATCACGCGGCCGGTGAGGTACATTCCTGCGTTCTGTGAGAAGGCGGTAAAGATCTGTCCGGCAGCGCTCACAAGCACTGCAAGCGAGACGACGAGTCGACGACCGATACGGTCGGCCAGAAGACCACCAGGGATGACCGTGGCAGCAAGTGCCAGCGTCGAAATACCAGCGGCAAGCGCCTGGGTCGACGAGTCAAAGTTGAGCTGGTCGGACGCTTTGGCCAGCGCCATCGACGAGATGATAGGGTCGGCGACCTGAATTGCGCCGATAATGCCGAGAAGCAACACTGCTCCGAGACGGAATCCCTTATCGGGAATGGTTTGTGACTTGGCCACGTGAACTCCTATGTGTGAGGTGTCTTTAATCTAGTGGTCTAGAGGCGGTGCGGGAACGGACAGCTCGAATAATGAACTGCACTGCCGTGTACAGCATCAACATTGCGAACAGCAGATTGCCCAAAACAGTGGGAAGAATGACCGAGACGGCTACTCCGGCGTAAGAAATGAGAGCTGCCGCGATACCGATGGTTACCCCTGCACGAACATCCACGAGATTGTTTTTGAGGTTGACCGCCGTGCCACTGATGCCTGCCGGAATCATCATCACGAGAGATGTTCCCTTGGCTTCGACATTGGTGAAACCGAACAAAATCACGAGCAAGGGAACGACGAGGATGCCTCCCCCAATGCCCAGCAGACCCGACAGCACGCCTGCACACAGACCGAGAGCCAGCATGCCAATGAGCGCCGGAATACTCGTGGCGACATCACCACTGCCCTGAGCAGTTGAATCGAGCAAAAGTCGCGCAGCCAACAAAATCAGTAGGCCTGCAAACCCCCAGGTCAGGTAGAGCGTCGGCACGATACGCAAAAGCTTCGCGCCAATGTAAGAACCCATAACAGAGCCCAGGCTCAAAGCGATTGCGGGAATCCAGATAACACCGCTGTTGAAGGCATACCCAGCGACCCCGGCTGCGGCCGTGATGACGATGACAACCAGCGATGTTGCAGCGGCTTTCTTGAGATCAAATCCCAGCAGCAGTGTGAGCAGTGGGACTGCAATAAAACCACCGCCGACACCGAACAGTCCGCTAAAGAACCCAACAACGAGCCCGACAAAGACGAGCGTGGTGATGCGCTTTAGAGAACTTTGGACAGGAATGCCTTCGTCCGATCGTGCTGTGGGTTTGCGAGAACCTCACGAGGATCTCCGGCTTCGACGACCACGCCGCCATCCATAAAGACGAGTGAATCGGCGACTTCGCGGGCGAATCCCATTTCGTGTGTGACGACGATCATGGTCATACCCGACTTGGCGAGTTCCTTCATGACGTCGAGAACTTCACCCACGAGCTCAGGGTCGAGTGCCGAGGTGGGCTCATCGAAAAGCATGAGCTTGGGTTCCATTGCAAGCGCACGGGCGATTGCAACGCGCTGTTGCTGTCCGCCAGACAGGTGTGCAGGGTACGAATCAAATTTGTCGCCGAGACCAACGCGCTCGAGCAGCTCTTTACCGCGGGCGATGGCCGCTGCCTTGTTTGACTTCTTGACGCGGATAGGCGCCTCGATGACATTCTCGAGAGCTGTCATGTGTGGGAAGAGGTTGAACTTCTGGAACACCATTCCGATATCCCGGCGCTGAGCTGCAGCTTCTTTGGGTGTGAGTTCGTAAACCTTGTCACCCTTTTGGCGGTATCCGATGAGCTCAGTTTCGACAAAGAGTCGACCGCCCGAAACGCTTTCGAGGTGGTTTATACAGCGCAGGAACGTGCTCTTGCCGGAGCCCGAAGGACCGATGAGGCACATCACTTCGCCGCGCTTAACCTCGAGCGAGATGTCACGAAGAACAGTGTTCGAACCGTACTTTTTAACAACACCTTCGGCGCGAACCATCAGATCAGTCATGCGGAGCCACCTTGCGGTAGTGATACGCGCTTGCGCTTCCGGCCACCATCAACCTGCATGCCGGTACCTCGCGAGTAACGCTTTTCAAGGTAGTACTGCCCGACCATGAGGATGCTTGTAAAGATGAGGTACCAAATCGATGCCACGATGAGCAACGGAATCGGGTTGAAAGTTTCGGATGCGATGTCACGAGTGCGCGTGTACAAATCGAACGCGTAGGGCACAGCAGTAACCAGCGAGGTGGTCTTGAGCATCGAGATCACGTCGTTGCCTGTCGGCGGAATGATGATGCGCATCGCCTGAGGAATGGTGATTCGGTTCATGGTCTGCCCCCATGACATACCCAGAGCCTTGGATGCTTCTTCCTGGCCCTTGTCGACCGAGAGAATTCCCGCACGAACGATTTCCGCCATGTAGGCAGCTTCGTTAAGTGCGAGACCAATCACAGCGAGCGTGAACGCGTTGAGCGCAGCTGTGGTCTTGAACGAAACCCACGGCTGCATGAACGGCAAACCGATGTCAATGGACTGATAAATGACGGCGAGAAGACCCCAGAAAACCAGCTGCACATAGACAGGAGTGCCACGGAAAATCCAGAGATAGACCCAGGCAACTGACTTGAAGATGGGGTTCGGCGACAGGCGCATGACGGCCAAAATAATGCCGAGGATGATGCCAATGATCATCGAGTAAATGGTCAGCTGAAGAGTGTTAAAAGCTGCCTGAATAACTCGAACATCGAAAACGTATTTAGCGACAGCAGGCCAATCATAGGCTGGGCGGTTCCATC
>JBDKLU010000081.1:0-5676 GCA_039795475.1 Actinomycetota bacterium
GCTCCATGTCTTCGCCGCCCTGTCCGACGTCGATAGCCATGGCTACGACCTCTTTACCGGTCGCATCCTTCAGCCAACCGATACCAACCGAGGTATCGAGACCACCAGAGTAAGCAAGTACTACGCGTTCAGACATGCCTTAAGTCTACGGGCGACGGCGACGCACGCTGAACACAGCGAGCGCACCACCGATGATCGCCAGGGCTGCTGCGCCAGGGATGAGCGGGGAAACGTTTGCACCCGTGTCAGCCAGCGAGGAGTCAGTGGCGCCACCGGTCACCTCGAAGGAGGGCGGAGTCCAACCGGAGCCTTCAGGGATGAGGCCCATCCATGAAAAACCGGCGCTGTTGACCGGAACGCTCGTGGTGGTGGTTCCGTCGCTCTCGTCGGTCGAGTCATAGGTCGGGTCGTAGGAATCCGGAATTTCGTACTCGACCGTGTAATCGCCCTCGTCGACATCGGGGAACTCGAAGTTGCCATCGCTGTCGGTCGTGGTGTCGTCAATCACGTTGCCGTCTTTGTCCTTGAGGTAGACGGTTACGCCAGAGTGACCGGTTTCACCGTCGTCAGTACCGTCGTGATCCACGTCATCCCAAACCTTGCCGAGAATCTTCTGGACCGGATCGGTAATCCCGCTGGGGCGCGATGGGCCCTGAGGTGCGGGAGTCTCACGGGGAAGATCCGCGACCTTGTTTGGCTTGTTGCCCTTGTCTTCGTTCGCTTCTTGCTCACGCAGGTCGGCGAGAACATCCTTCGGGTCTTCACCTGCTGCCACCTCGGAGTCGTAGAACTCGCGAGCGGTCATCTTGCGGCACAGCCCCGCAGAGTCACCGGTGCCGAAGTAAATAGCTTTGCCTTCATCACTCCAGTTGAAACCGTCGTATTCGGTCGAACCCTGCGTGAACGGAGGAATGATGTCTTCCCACACCTTGTTCGGGCCAGAGTAGGCGAAGGTTGAGTCAAACACGTGCGGGTTGCTCGGGTAAGCGCGGGCATGCGATCCGGTCTTGGCGTACTTGTTGTGCACGTAGCCCGCGTGGTCACCAACGGCGTTGTTCGATCCCGGATTGTTCAGGGGGCCGTTGACCGAGTTCTTTGAGACAGTGATCATGCGGTAGGGATTAGTCACCGAGTGCGTGCGGTGACAAATGGTGACCCTGCTCGCGTCACTCGCCTGCGGTGTGGCGAAAGCACTGCTGCCAGCGACGCCCACGAGTGCGGATGCGCCAAGAGCGGCTGCGGCGGAAAGAACGAAAATGCGCTTCACTAAAGAATCCTTCGGCATCGAGAAGTCAGTTGATATACGAGGGGTAAGCCCCACTGAACTGTCGGTCTAGAAAACCATAGGGGGAAACCCCTTCGACCCGCAAGCTAGCAAGGGTGTGTCGTTATATTGGGCCGTGACCGGTGCGCGGAATCACTGGCTATTCCCTGCCTGCGCAGGGGCGTAGCCTGCAGGTATGAAGGCAAACGGAAAAGTCATTGTTGTTACCGGCGCAGGTGCGGGAATTGGTCGCGCGGTCGCGCTCGAACTGCTCGCACGAGGCGCAGCAGGCATTGCTGCGGTAGACCTCAACGCTGAGGGTCTCGCCGAGACAGTTCAACTTGCGGGAGCGAACGCCGCGAAGGTCAGCGTGCACACGGTGAACTTAACCGACCGCAAAGCGGTGGCTAAGTTGCCGGCACAGGTAATCAAGCAGCACGGGCAGGTTGATGGATACGCGCATGTGGCGGGGATCATCCAGCACTTCGTGAAGATTGCCGACCTCAGCTACGACGAATTCGAGAAGGTCATGAACGTGAACTTCTGGGGCACGGTGACGCTGTACAAAGAGTTCATTCCCGAGCTGCTCAAGGGACCTGAGGCCCAAATTCTCAACGTGTCGAGCATGGGTGCGTATGCGCCGGTTCCCGGGCAGACCGCCTATGGTGCGACCAAAGCTGCCGTCAGATTGTTCACCGAGGGCGTGCGTGGTGAACTTGCCGGCACGGGGGTCGGTGCGACGGTTGTGTTCCCCGGAGCGACCTCAACCAACATTGCCGCGAACTCGGGTGCCGTGACTGAGGCAGAGAGCAAGGCGATGGCCGACAATGCGCCCAAGTTTAAAATGGCGACGCCCGAGCAGGCCGCAAAACAGATCGTGGATGCGTTCGAGAAGAACGCATTCAACGCACCGGTCGGATCAGACGCCTCGATGATGTACAAGCTCGTGCGACTGATGCCGCAGAAGGCTGCCGAGATTATTCAGAAGCAGATGGCGAGCTTGCTCAAATGATTTCGACAAGCTCAATCAGCGACTAACGGACGAGCTGCGCCGCGCTCTGCTGCAGCAGCCAGACGAGCAGGGCCTTCTGGGCGTGCAGGCGGTTCTCGGCCTCATCCCAAATCACTGACTGCGGCCCGTCGAGCACCTCGGCGCTCACCTCGTAACCACGGTAGGCGGGCAGGCAGTGCATGAAGATGGCATCGGATGCGCCAAGCGCCATGAGCTCCTGGTCAACCTGGTAGCCGGCGAAGTCAGCAACGCGCTGCGCCTTCTGATCCTCTTGACCCATCGAGACCCAGGTGTCGGTGACGAGCACGTCGGCGCCGGTAGCGGCGGAACGGGCATCCGTCGTGACAGTGACCGAGCCACCGGTTTCGCTAGCGATGCGCTCGGCGTTAGCGACGATGTCGGCGCGCGGCTGGTAGGCATCAGGGGCGGCAATGCGCACGTGCATTCCTGCGGTTGCGCAGGCAAGCAGGTAGGAGTGAGCCATGTTGCTCGAGCCGTCGCCGATGAACGAGACCGTGAGTCCGGCGAGGTCACCCTTGTGTTCGCGAATCGTCATGAGGTCGGCGAGCAGCTGGCACGGGTGAAAGTCGTCGCTCAGTGCGTTGACGACCGGGACCTCAGAAAACTGAGCCATCTCTTCGAGCCCCGCCTGGGCGTAGGTGCGCCACACGATTGCCGCAACCTGACGGTCAAGCACGCGGGCGGTGTCAGCAACAGACTCCTTGCCGCCCATCTGGCTGCCCTGGGCATCGATGATCAGCGGCACTCCCCCGAGGTCGGCGATGCCGACCGCGAACGAAACACGCGTCCGGGTTGAGGTTTTGTCGAAGATGACCGCAACCGTCTTCGGACCCTGCAAGGGTTTCGCGAGAAAACGGTCACCCTTGAGACGCAGCGCGAGGTCGAGTACCTGCGCTTGCTCGAGGGGGTTGAGGTCGTTGTCGCGAAGAAGGTGGCGTGCCATAAATTAAGCCTACCGGCGCACTAGTTCACCGTGATGTACGAGGGCTTCGAACTATCGCTGTTCACCGTTGACGAGCCCGGCCCCGTCCACGTGAACTCACCAGTGGTGTGACCGATGAAGTGGGACCGCCATCCGTTGTTGCTCTTGAAATAGCACTCGAGCACGTACTTACCCTTCGGGGATCCTTTCGGCAAGGTAAAGGTCACGCGCATCGAGGACACGGACAGCGGTACAGCATCAGCTGACACAGAATCACTCGTCGCTAGCGGATTCTTCAACGTGCATCCGGCGTAGACCAGCGTTGACGTGTCTGGAGTGTCACCCGTAATAACGTCGAAAGTTGCGGTGACTTTCTTGGCAGCAGTTCGCGTCGAAACAGTCGCCGCACTGAAGGTCACCGGACCGATGTTGATCGGAACCCATGTTGAACTCCCCGTCAGCTCGATGACGGCGCCGGCAAAATCAGCGTCGATGCTCTGAACGTTGCGTTGCGTGTCGTAGAACTCGGTGGTCGAGAACGCTTCGAATTGGCCGACGTTGCCGGCAGCATCCTGAACGTCGATGCTCAGGCCGTACATTCCTAGTGGGGTGTTGGCGGGGATGGTGATCTCACAGGAGTTGGAATCGGTGGCACTCCCATAGAACTGTTCATCGTATGGTTGGCCGTCGACCCGATATAGGAAGCAGAGATTCCACGTTGAGGTTTCACCGCCGGCGAGCGCTGCCGTGAACGTCACCGTTTGATCAGTAGAGGATGCGTCGACGGAAGTCGATGACGCCGTAATACCTTCGATGACTGGTGGAGTGACATCCCAGTCAAAATCAATGTAGCTTCGGTGAGCCCCAATTTCCGTGGTCCACGTTCCCTCAAAACTATTGGGGTCACTGTTGGGAATGAACATGTCATTGGCTTGTCCGCGCCACAGGTCGAATCGACCGTCTTCCGTGCTCGCCATAATGATGATGAATTTGCGGCCCCACGTGTTGTTTTTGAGCTGGTCAAGATTGAACCACTCGTAACGACGCAAACCAGCGCTGTCAGTAGTTTGGCTGGCAACAAGGGGTTCTTGTCCCCAGTCAAACTTGCCCGTGCCAGACAAGAAGACAGTGGTGCTTTGAATGAGACCGAGTTCATCGTCAATCTGGATGCCCAGCCCGTTCATCGATGCCGAAGTCCAGGTCAGAGTTGGCAGGTAGTTGGACACATCGCAGCTGGCTTGCGTGTCACTGTAGGTGGAGAACCCGTCGCACAGGTCGTCACCGGCACCACCATCCAACGTGTCAACGCCCGCGAGCCCAGCAAGACGGTCATCGCCACCCTCACCGTAAATCTTGTCGTTGCCCGTGCCACCGTTGACGTGGTCAGCCTCATCACCAGCCCGAACGGTGTCATTACCCGCTCCCGTGCGGAAGACGTTTGCGCGGGCGTTGCCTGTGATGGTGTCATTGCCCGAGCCGGTAAACACGTTGTCGACGCGTATGAGCGTGTCTTTACCGGTTGCGGTGCTCTTGACCGAGCCATTGGTTGCGCTGAAAGTTGCAGGCAAAACGACCGTTGTTGCAGCCTTGTCTGTAGCGTAGGCAACCGTCGAGTCATTTCCCCCACCGTCGATAACATCGTTTCCGGCAAGAGGTGTGATCACGTCGCTACCACCACGCCCACAAATGATGTCGGCGCCCTTGGTGCCGGTTAAGTTTTCTTGAACAGGCGTTCCAAGGATCGTGCAAATCTTGCCCGAAAGAGTTTTGGCGGGCTCGCTCGATGCCTTCGTCGAGGTGAAACCAGGGGCCGTTCCGGTAACACTCACGGTGATGTTTTTGTACCTGTCGACCTGAGTGATGTCGTAGTACTGCCCGTTCGCCCCAGCAATCGCCTTCGCGTTGCGGTACCACTGGTAAGCGAGCGTGACCTCCGCCTCTCCAGCAGACCAATCACCCGGAGCCGCCTCGAGCGAGCAGCCCTCGTCAAAGAACTGATCGTCAGGACAGGAGTTGGTGTATGTCACCGTCCCGGAGGTCACCGCGGCAGCGGTTCGGATCACCCGCGCATTTGCCGGGGCAGCAACCAAGGCTGTGGCGATACTGGCGATAAATGCAACAAGGACGAGGAGCGAACGACGACGATTCATGAGCGAAATCTATCGCCAAATCGACTTCAGTGATACAAAGCCAGGGGAAAACCCGATGTCAGCTAGGGGTGACTTCGGTGCCTGAACCGGCCGGCGTGAAGATCTCGAGCAGGATCGAGTGCGGCACGCGTCCGTCGATGATGGCGGCCTTGGGAACTCCCCCATCGACCGCCTCAAGGCACGCCGCCATCTTCGGGATCATGCCCGACTCCAGGCTCGGCAACAGGGCACGCAGGTCGTCGGCGCTGATCTGCGAGACGAGCGAATCCATGTTGGGCCAGTCGCTGTAAAGCCCGGCGACATCGGT
>JBDKLU010000082.1:0-4589 GCA_039795475.1 Actinomycetota bacterium
ACCGTGGTCGCGTCGGGAGCAGGAAGCGCATCAACGGCGTAGGCCGCGTCGCTAAAGAACAGCGCAAAGAGCGACACGACGGCCGCTACAAATACGCTTATTTTCCGCAATTTTCTCCCCCGAGTTCACCGGAACTTCCAGCCTACCCGCGCTTCCTGACAGAGAAAATCTCTGTTTTCAGATGCGGAACTCGAGAGTTGAGTCAGCGCGCGTCAGCGCGTAACGAGTCGCCCGAGTGGTGTCGTGACGACGAGCGATGAATACCCCTCACGGGACCCCTTCACCTGCACAGTGAGTTTGCGTCCCAAATCGGCTGCCACCGGCGTGTAGGACGCACTCGTGGCATTCAAGATGGCCTTACCGTTGCGCAGCCACTTGTAGGTATAGCTCGTTGGCGCGGGTGACCATGAACCGACATCAACCGAGACCGCTACTCCCACGTGAATTGAGGCAGGAATGGATGGCTTGGTCGACAGAACGAAGTCCGCTGGAGACACATCCTTGGTCGAGGCCGAGGTGAGGGCCGAGCCATCAAATCCCGTCCTGACGTAGGACACGACTACCGACAGCTTCGCGCCGATGTCGTCGCTCGTGGGGGTGTAGGTCGAGCCCGTCGCACCGTCAATTGGGGCTGCGTCCCGCAACCACTGGAATAGGCGAGAGGCATTGACCGGGGCCGCGGCCGCCCTAGCCGTGAGCAGTGATCCAGACTTTGCTTCGCCAGAAATTGTGGGAGTAACTGTCGGCGCTACGAGCGGTGGTGAGCTAACCAGGACGTGCGTGCTGTTGCCGACCAATACCGGGTCACAGCCAGCGCTGTATCCGCGCACCAGAGCATAAACTCGCGCTGCACCATCTTCTTCGGTCAGCGTGTACTGCTTTGAGGTCGCGCCCGGGATATCCACCAGTCGATGGGTGCCACTTTCTTCGCGCTGCCACTGGTACGTGAAGGTAACCGTGCCCGGGCCCCATTTTTCGGCCTGAGCGGTGAGCGTTTGACCGACTGAGGGGTTGCCCTGCACGAGCACATTTCCCGCGCTCACGCCACACGAGCTTGCCGCGAGGTGACCGTCGACATCCGTTCGATTTTGACCATCGGTCAACGTAATCGATTCCGCGGCGTTGGGTTTGAGCGCGCTCGAACTTTGACTGTTGTACCAAGCGCTCACGAATGTTCCCGAAGTATTCCACGAGTCACCGAAGTGCACTTTGTAAACGCCCCCTCCGAGCCCGGGGAATTCATAGAACCCGGTGGACGAAGTCGTGCTGCGTGCGATCTCTGCACCTGTCTCGTCCGTGAGAACGACGTTGAGGGCACCGACTCCACGAGTCGAATCGGTCGCACGCGTGACGTGACCCGAAATGGACGCACCGTCGTGGAGGGGAATGTCGACATTTGCTCTCGCCTCACCAGCCAGAAGGTCCACGGTCTCAATCTGACCCTCACCATCCGTCAACCATTCTGGTGCGAACGACCCGACAGATGCCTTGAGCTGGTAGCTTCCTTCGCCCAATCCCTCGATGAAGAAATGTCCTCCTCCGTCTGCCCAGGTGTAGTCCACGAGGTCGCCTGACGATGCATCAAAAACCTGAATTCGGTTGTTCCACGAGAGGTCAACGTCGTGCCCTGCCGGGAAGAGAACGGTACCGCTGAGGCTCGAGCCTGGCAGCAGGTCTGCATCAATGTCCGATTTTTCTTGACCGAGACCGACGTACAGTGCCTGCCGATCGTCGAACCAAGTCTGAGCCAATCCCAGTGAGCTTGCCGAGAACTTCACAAAATAGGCGCCCTGTTCGAGACCCCTGATCGAGTAGGTGCCATCATCACCTGTCGTCGTGCCCGCAACCCGTCCAGCGCTGTCATAGACGTCTACCGTTGCGTTAGCTAAGTAGGTCAACTCGCCGTCAATAATCGTTGAAACACGACCGGATACCGACGCCCCACGAGGTAAGCTCATGTTCATCTTGAGTGAGTCGCCATCCTGAATAGTGACCGGCTTTGCCGAACCGATGTTCTGAGACCCGCCCCAGAAGAGGCTCAAATAATCAGAATTGGACTCAAACCCGTCGCCATTCATCCAGTTCGCCCAGGTATAACGAGGAGCAAACCAGACGGTGTACTGACCCGGGGCAATGCCCGTGAACGAATACGTTCCATCTTCTTCGGGCATTTGCATGTCACCGAAACCGGTGCGGTCTTTGTTGATTAAAACCACAGCTAAATTGTGCAGGGGCAGCCCGGTGTCGCGAGCGGTGACTTTTCCTGAGATGCGCCCGGCGGCGATGTTCTTGACCGAGATGTCGCCCAAGTCTTTAGTCGACTGGGAAGCAACCGTGATTCGAGTCGATTCCGCCTTACTGGTCTTGCCGCCAAGCCAGAATCGAGACCACGTTGCTCCATAAGCCGGCCAGAATTCCAGTCGGTATTTTCCTGCCGCAACGTCACGGATAGTAAATCGACCGTTTGACGCAACTTGCTCGGCAAAGGTTCCGAACCAGCTGGCACGCCCAGCGTCGTTCGTGAGATAAGCGGTGGAGTTAGCGAGATGAGTGTCCCCAACCAAACGACCCTTCACGATGGATGCGGGGCTCATCACAATGTCGTTAGTAACACTTTCGCCGTCTTGCACATCGAAGAAGGTGGCTTGGGAGAACGCTGCCGCCTGTCCCAAGAACTGGCCGCCATATCCCGTTGCACTGTAGGACAGCGTGTAGGTGTCAGGGCCAACTCCCGCGAAACTGTAATTTCCGTCCTGATCGGTCTGCGTCCACTGTGATTCGCTCGAGCCGCTTGAGCGCCACAGCGAGACACTGACGTCGGGCAAGGCTTGTCCGGACGAGTCTGTTACTTGTCCAGAGATCGAGCCCCCGGGCATTTCCATGTCCACGCCCGTGCGATCGTCGTTAGAGCCAACGAACAGGTAGCGGCGTGGTTCCACGCCTCGCGCCCCGCCCCAGTAGATCTCATCCGAGAACTTAATCGCGTACGTTCCGGAGGGAACGGCGATGGTGTAGGCACCCAATTCGTCAGTAGTTGCCGTCAATGAGTTCTGCATATCTTCACTGGCGTACGGCTCTGCGACTACCGAGGCGCCGGCAATTGGTTGCCCACTCGAATCGGTCAACGTTCCGCTGATAGATGATTCCAGCGCGATGCCCTGAATTGTGCCGAGATCGCGTTCGGTTGAGGTCTTCAACCAAATTACCGGCGACAGCGCTCCTCGAAGTTGGTTACCGTACCAGGTGCGTCCGGCCTTTACTTTGTAGGCCCCCGGGCTCAGTCCAATGAACTCGAACGAGCCATCGCCTTGCACATTCGCCGTGAGTCCCGACATGTAGTAGTCGAAGTAACCGTAGTTAGATATATATGCCGAAACGCTCGTCGGTGCTTCCTCGCCGTCGGGGGTTGATAGCACACCACGAATCACGGAACCTTGCTGCAATTCGACGCCAGTGACGATCGCAGTTTCACCGGAGTGAACCGATACTTTGGTCGCGCCGGATTCACGATCCGATCCGGGGAACCAGGTCGAGCGGTAATTCATGTTGGTCTGCATGGTGGAATAGAAGAGCTTGTAATCGCCGGCGGCGAGACCGTGAATGGTGAAATCACCGTTACCGTCAGTAAGAACATCCCCGCAGGAACCGTTCATGTCGGAGTAGTAACAAACTTGGACATTCGCAACGGGCTCGTGAGTGTCGAATGCCTCAACGTGTCCGCTGATGGCGCCGTAAGCAACCATCGAGAAATTTGCTGTTGCGCCGGCGTTCCCGATGGTGATTGGCGTTGCGTTGGCCGGCCCCATGCCCTCATCGGCAACCCCGTTCCACCACTGGCTTTGGAACTCCGGGCTCCCGCCCGCCATGAGGTAGTACGTGCCGTCGGTGAGTCCGGAGAATTCATACGCGCCGAGGGCGTCGGTTGAAACTGGGTCACCTACAGGGTTCTGGTCTTCACCGTAGAGGGTAATTGACATCGCTTCGATGGCGGTGCCCTGCGCGTCAGAGACGATTCCTCGAATGGTGCCTTGAGGCACCGCGGGGTCAGACATCGGCACCACAAGTGTGCGGGGTGCAGTGGGGGCTGCACTCGTGCTCGCCGATGCCCCCGTCGCGCCGAGCACCACCGCGCTCACCGAGAGCGCAACCGCAGCAAGAAGTGAAACTGATTTACGAAACATCTTTTCCCCCATAAGGGTCACACTAAAGGCAAGTGGCCCCGCCGACCAAGTCAGCGGGGCCACTTTCTACTGCGTTGAATTAGTTGTAGCTCGAGAAGTCATCCGAGTTGAACGATTCGAAGTCGACGAAGTCGAGATCCGAGTCGTTCAAATCTTCAACCGGAGCAAAGATGCGATTCGGGTAACGCTCCGCCTTTGCCTCCTCGGTTGCCTCAACGGTGACGCCGCGGTAGCGGTCCAGACCGGTACCGGCCGGGATGAGCTTACCGATGATGACGTTCTCCTTAAGACCGATGAGCGGGTCAGACTTTCCGTCCATTGCGGCCTGCGTAAGCACGCGGGTCGTCTCCTGGAACGAAGCGGCCGACAGCCACGACTCGGTCGCCAGCGAAGCCTTGGTGATACCCA
>JBDKLU010000083.1:0-7912 GCA_039795475.1 Actinomycetota bacterium
TCTGCCAACGTCACGGCAGACGGGAAACACGCGCGGACCAGATCACTCACCTGATGGCGAAGGGCAAAATTGGCGTTTACGCAGAGCAGCACCCCCTCTGCGGGCGGATTCCACGCAATGAGTTCGCGTCGAAGATTCTCGTGGTCAGCGAGGGAACCCAGCGGTATCAACTCAGCTCGCGTCACTCCACGCGGGGCCTGTGTCGAGCGCGGTTCAAGCCACAGTGGCTGCCCATCGTTTTTCGTTTGGCGCACCTCACGCTGGTCAGGACGCAACAACTTCGTTTTCAACTGCTCAATGCCCGCCCCCAGACCTGCGACCATGGCTTCACCGGGCAGGAGCCGTGACACGATCGGCACTGAAGCGCCCAACAGAAGCTGTGCTTCTAGCGGGTCACTGGAACGAAAGACCACACGCGTGTGGATGTTCGAGAGCAGGGCATCCGAGTGTCTGTTTGCAAATCGTTGCGAGCTCACCACGAGGTGAATACCCAATGCTCTTCCGCGCGCAGCGAGATCTGCCGCGAGAACGGCGAAGTCAGCAGAGTGTTCAACGAGCGCGAAAAACTCATCAATCACCAGCACAAGCCGGGGAGGCCTGCTGACAGAGGGAACGTCTTCGATGTGTGCGACACCACTTGTGAGCAATACTCGTTCTCGCAGCTGGATCTGAGCACGAAGGCCATCAAAAGCAGCACGCAACCCTGCCGGATCAAGGTCACTGACGATGTGACGCACGTGAGACAGGTGTGCGATTCGCGCAAACGAGCCACCACCCTTGAAGTCGATGACGGCCACTGCAAGGCTGGCGGGCTCGTAATTTTCTGCCAGGCAGGCCAGCCACGAAACGATGAACTCGGTTTTACCCGAGCCGGTCATTCCCGAAACGAGCATGTGTGGCGATGAATCCCGCAGCTCAAAGTCGCGAATCCCCCGCACAGTTGATGGTCGTTCCAGCGCGTCGACAAGACTCGCGTTCTCGGGATCAACAACGTCCACTTCAAACTCGACGGCAGCCTCGTGCGGATTGACCCGATCGGCCAGCCTGGCGTTTCCGCTGGCATCAACGCGAAGTAGCCACCGACCACCCGCGTTGACCTTGGGTACCTCTTCGAACGGCGAATAGGCGTGCGCGAGATTGAAGCGCAACGCCATCCTGACTGCTTCGCAGATCCACTGTGGACCCTGAATTTCGATGCCTCCGCGCGCATCAATGGCGACGAGCGAACTCACTGTGCGCTTGCTTCGACCACCGACAAAGTCAGAGACCAAAACGCTGCGCTGACCAAGACGCGTTTTTCTTTCAGTAGGTGGCTCGACGCCGGCCTGCCACCAGGTGAGAGTCTGTTTACCCGATGCGATCAGCGTTTGTGGCGAAGGAAATTTCCGCAGTTCGCGAGCGAGCTCGTCGAGACTGCCCTTGACCTGTTGCCGGCGTTCAACGATTCGATCAATAAGTGGCACAAGCAACATGATCGGCCCGAGAGCCATAAACATGAAGGACTGAGGTCCCCCGACGAACAGTGCGAAGCCGATACCAAACGCTACGGACACACCCGCGCTCAGCAGCAATGGTCGAATGCTCGCACTTTTCACGCAGGCAGTGTGCCCGATACCCGAGGGTAAAAACCGCGCGAGACGTTATCCGTGGATAAGTGGAGGATTTACGCCGTGAACGTCAACGACCACGACAGTAACGTTATCGCGACCGCTGTTGGCGAGCGCCGCCTTCATCAGCTCATCCACTGCATCTTTCGGCGTTGGAGCCGAATCGAGGAAGTGCGCGATACCCGCGTCGGTGAGTTCCTTGGTGAGCCCGTCGCTGCACATCAACAGGCGCATGCCGGCTTCGACATTGAAGTAGAAGTAGTCGGGAATCGGGTCATCGGCCAACCCCACAGCGCGAGTAATCACGTTCGAGTGCGGGTGATAATCGGCTTCTTCGCGAGTGATTTGACCCGAGTCAACGAGCTGCTGCACCACCGAGTGGTCGACCGTGACCTGGATGAGCTCGTCGTTGTAAAGGACATAAACGCGCGAGTCGCCGATGTTGAAAACGGCCCAACGCAGAGCATCTTCAGCGATGATCAGTGCGGCGCCCGTAACGGTTGTTCCTGCTCCGCGTTGATCATCATCAAGCGTTTCGGAAAGACCTTTGACGGCCGCGGCGAGAGCACCCTCGATGGCATCGGTCGTGGTGAACCCCGACGACTGAAGCGTCGCGAGTCCGCGAACGACGGCATCGCTCGCAACGTCGCCAGCGGAGTGACCGCCCATGCCATCCGCAACAGCAAATAAAGGTGCGGCAACGACATATGAGTCTTCGTTGTCAGCGCGGTGGTGGCCAACGTCTGTTCCAGCGGCCCACGAAAGCGTCACACTCGCGTGGCTAGCTTCATCGGTGATTGTGTACCCGGAGGCATTTTCACCAATGGCAGTCACAGATAGAAACTTTCGAGAATGAGGCTAAAAGTCAGTCGAATGCGACTAACACTTCATTCTAATTGCTAGCCAATGAACGACATGACGTGCTTGATTCGGGTGTAATCCTCGAATCCGTACGCCGAGAGGTCTTTGCCGTAACCCGAGTGCTTGAAACCACCGTGCGGCATTTCTGCTGCGAGCGGGATGTGGGTGTTGATCCACACGCAACCGAAGTCGAGCTTCTTTGCTGCACGCATCGCAACACCATGGTTGGAGGTCCAGACTGAGGATGCCAGGCCATACTGCACATCGTTAGCGAGCTTGAGAGCCTCTTCCTCTGTTGCGAACGACTGCACGGTGATGACCGGGCCGAAGATTTCACGCTGGATAGCCTCGTCGGTCTGCTTGAGACCGGTGACAATGGTTGCCTCGTGGAAATAACCCTTGCGGTCGACTGCCTTACCCCCGAGCGCGATGGTGGCGTATTCGGGCAAACGCTCGATGAAGCCGGTCACCTGGGCAAGCTGGTTGGCATTGTTGAGCGGACCGAACATCGCACCCTCATTGGGGGCACCCGTGGTGGCGTTTTCGCGAGCATATGCAACGAGAGCAGCGACGAACACGTCGTGAATCTCACGTTGAACGAGCACGCGGGTGGCCGCGGTGCAGTCTTGACCGGCGTTGAAGTATCCGGCGCCCACAATTCCCTCGACAGCTGAAGCGATGTCTGCGTCAGCGAACACAATGACAGGAGCCTTACCGCCGAGCTCGAGGTGCACACGCTTGAGGTCGCTCGAAGCCGACTTTGCGACCTCCATACCGGCGCGAACCGATCCCGTGATGGAAACCATCTGCGGCGTGAGGTTCTCGATCATGGCACGACCGGTGTCGCGGTTACCCGTGATGACGTTGATGACACCCTTGGGCAAGAACTCGGCAGCAACCTCTGCCAAGAGCAAGGTCGAAGCGGGCGTGGTGTCTGAAGGCTTGAGAACGATGGTGTTACCGGCGGCAATTGCGGGCGCGAACTTCCAGGTAGCCATGTTTAGCGGGTAGTTCCACGGGGTGACCTGACCGATGACACCGATGGGCTCGCGACGGATCGACGAGGTGTGGTCTTTGACGTACTCACCGGTTGCGAGCCCCTGCAGGTTGCGGGCTGCTCCAGCGAAGAAGCGAATCTGGTCGACCGAGGGAAGAATCTCGTAGTCAACGAGGGTTTCGCGAGGCTTACCGGTGTTCTCCGACTCCACATCGGCAAATTCCTCGGCACGAGCCTCCATGGCGTCTGCGATGCGGAACAGAGCGAGCTGGCGCTCGCTCGGAGTGGTTTCACTCCAGGTTTCAAACGCGGTTGCAGCTGCCTGGTAAGCGCGCTCAACGTCTTTCTCGTTGGCAACGGCTGATGTCGCGTAGACCTCTTCAGTGGCTGGGTTAATGATGTCGAGACGGTCTTTCGAGTCCGATTCGACGAATTCACCGTTGATGAAGTTCTTAAGATCGCGGGTTGCCATGAGGTTCCTTCCAGAGCGAGACACCGTTGTCGGCTACGACACCGGTCACGCTCATCCTATGACTTTTTCGTTTTTCAGCGGTGGGTAGACAAAGATAGAGGAATGAGCACATACGACCACGACGATCTTCAAAAGAAGGCATCAGACCATCTCTGGATGCACTTCACGCGTCAATCGATGCAGCACGAGGGCAAGCTTCCCATCATCGTGGGGGCTGAAGGCCACCACATCATCGACAGCACCGGCCGTCGCGTGATCGACGGTCTCTCGGCTCTGTTCACCACCAACGTCGGTCACGGTCGCAAGCGCCTCGCCGAAGCTGCCAAGAAGCAGCTCGAAACCCTCGACTTTTTCCCGCAGTGGTCGTTCTCTCACCCCGCCGGCATTGAACTTGCAGCTCGTCTCGCCTCGTACGCACCTGGCGATTTGAATCACGTTTTCTTCGCTAGCGGCGGTGGAGAGGCCAACGAGACCGCGTTCAAGCTCGCGAAGCAGCACTGGAAACTTGCTGGTCGCCCGATGAAAACCAAAGTCATCTCGCGTATGTCTTCGTACCACGGCACACCTCAAGGCGCTCTCTCGATTACCGGTTTGCCCTACATGAAGCAGCCGTTTGAGCCACTACTTCCTTCTTTCCGTGTGCCGAACACAAATTTCTATCGTGCCGATGAGCAGAATGGCGCGCCTACCGAGAACCGTGAAGAGTTCGGTCTGTGGGCAGCCGACCGCATCGAAGAAATGATCATCATGGAAGGCCCCGAAACTGTCGCGGCCGTCTTCCTCGAGCCTGTTCAGAACGCTGGCGGATGCTTCACCCCACCTGCTGGCTACTTCCAGCGCGTGCGCCAAATTTGCGACAAGTACGACGTGCTCTTGGTTGCCGACGAGGTCATCTGTGGCTTTGGTCGCATCGGTAACTGGTTCGCGAGCATCACCTACGACTTCCAGCCCGACATGATTACCTGTGCCAAGGCGATTACGAGCGGGTACCTGCCGCTGGCAGCCACCATCGTGAGCGACAAGATTTACGAGCCGTTCAGTAAGGGCACCACGACGTTCCCGCACGGGTACACGTTTGCCGGGCATCCTGCCGCGTGTGCGGTTGCGCTCGAAAACCTGGACATCTACGAAGAAGAGGGTTTGAACGCGCGCGTTCGCGAAAACTCGCCCCTTTTCCGCGCGGAACTCGAGAAGTTGTTAGCCCTCGACATCGTTGGTGATGTTCGTGGTGACGGCTACTTCTTCGCTATTGAGCTCGTCGCCGACAAGGCTACGAAGCAGAAGTTCACTGCTGAACAGCGCGAGAAGTTGCTTCGTGGATACATTCCAGACGCCATGCTGAACGCAGGTTTGTACGCTCGCGCTGACGACCGCCAAGACTCCGTCATTACTCTTGCTCCACCGCTCACGGTTGGTCCGGCCGAGTTTGCAGAGATGCGTCAGATTCTCGAAACTGTGCTCGCCGACGGACTTAACCACATCTAGCCCGATAGGCGATTATGCACAGAATGGGATGCACGCACTCGCGCTCGTCTCGGCCTGCGTTTAGGGTCGCCGCATGACTGAAATCTGCTGCACACTCGACTCCCCCATCGGCTCACTTCACGTGGTCTCGAATGGTGAGGCTCTCACCTCGCTCGTGATCGAAGGTTCCGTTTCTCCACGCTGCGCTGAGCACGAGTGCTCAGCCAAGCCCGACCGCGTGCTCGCTGCAGCCAGCAAACAACTGGCGCAGTACTTTGCGAGCAAGCGCAAAGAATTCGATGTGCCGGTAGCCTTTGGCGGCACTGAATTTCAGCACGAGGTGTGGGCAGCGTTGGCGCGAATCCCCTTTGGGCAGACACACACATACGGCGAACTCGGCGCCCACGCTGGTCGCCCCGGCTCAGGCCGCGCAGTAGGTGGCTGTGTTGGGCGCAACCCGATTGCCATCATCGTGCCCTGTCACCGAGTGCTCGGCACCGAGCGCAAAATCACCGGCTTCAGTGGCGGCAACGGCATCTCTACCAAGCAGTGGCTCCTCGAGCACGAAGGCATCGACTACCGCGCTTAGCCTTGGTATCGACCTGGTTTTTTGATGATTGCTTTCTGGTCAGAAGCATCATCATCGGCAACGTTCGGGGCAAGCTCTTTTTTCGAAGTACTAGCGAGCACGACAATGCCGATGATGCTGAAGAAGCCAGCGAAGACGAATCCAATGAACCCGCCGATGAACTCTCCAACGAAGCCCCACCCACCGTACGCTCCATCACCTGCTGCTTGAGAGCTGAGGATGAAGATACTCACTCCACCCAAGACGCCAACGCCGATGAGCACCCACCCTGTTACTTGCGCAGATTTCGCTTTGCTATCGGGTTGAGGTTCAAGTTTTTGGCTAGTCATGGATTCCCTCCTATACGAAGAGGTTAGTCTCACCAGGTGAACCTGTCACGAGTTTCCAGCCGTGCGAGTTTCCCCAGGCGATGAGGTCGTCTACGGACGCGATGGGCGCGGCTGAGGCTGCATCAAGCGCGAGCGCTCTAACGAACTCGCCCTTGCCCTTCTTGTTGAAGTGGTTCAGGGCACGAACTTCGCCACCCTCGCCGTGAGTTACAACGCGCAAGTATGTCGAGTTGGCGGTGGCAGGCACCGGAGCAAGCGATGAATAGCCTTCGGAACGGGCATCCAGAATGAAACCGGGTTCCGCGGCGAGTGCGGCCGCACCTGCCGCGGCCCACGCGTGCTTGAGCGATCCGGCCTTCAAACCTGGCAAGCGCGAATCGAACGACAAGCGATAGGCCGGGATGAGATCCATCGCGCGCACCAACCCAAACGCTGCCGATCCGATAGCTACGTGATCACGCAGAAAGTTACGTGCAGGTTTTGGCAGGGAAAGCGCGTCCAGAGCATCAAAAAGCACGCCGGTGTAGCGATCAATAGCGGGCATGGTAGGGCTCTTCAAAAGTGAACGATTGCGATCAACCTCATCGAGTTGCTTGGCGCTGAGCTTCAGGATGCGCGCGCACTCGTCCCGCTTGCGACCAAGCGCAGCGACCGCCTTCGTCACCTCGCGGCGTGCGCGAAGCTGCCCCGGCCAGGAGAGCTCCGCAATCTCGACGGGACCGAAGTCTCCGCCGTCTCGCTTGGTCTCAGACGGCGGCAACAGAATCAGCACGATACGCCCCCACGCAAAGAACGACGAAAGGCCCGCCCCGAGTGTGGGAGCGAGCCTTTCATCGCAAACAAACTAGCCGATGAGCTCAGCAGCCGAGGCAACAATCGAAACGTTGTTGTTCTCAACCGAGAGGAATCCACCCTCAGCGCTGGCCGTCACCTTGGTGCCGTCAACGCCGGTCACGCGAACCTCACCACCGGCGAGAATCGCCAGCATGGGCTCGTGGCCGGGGAGAATACCAATCTCTCCCTCGACGGTCTTTGCGACCACCATGGTTGCTTCGCCCGAGAAAACCTCGCGGTCGGCAGAAACCACACTGACCTGCAGTGACGAGCTCGCCATGATTAGGCGTTCTCCTTCTGGATCTTGGCCCACTGTGCCTCAACGTCAGAGATAGCACCAACGTTGAAGAAGGCCTGCTCAGCGACGTGGTCGAAGTCACCCTTGACGATTGCGTCGAACGACTCGATCGTGTCCTTGAGGGGAACGGTCGAACCTTCAACACCCGTGAACTTCTTAGCCATGTACGTGTTCTGCGAAAGGAACTGCTGAATACGACGAGCACGCGAAACGGTGATCTTGTCTTCTTCAGAGAGCTCGTCAACACCGAGGATGGCGATGATCTCTTGCAGCTCTTTGTTCTTCTGCAGGATGGCCTTGACCGAGGTTGCAACGCGGTAGTGGTCCTCGCCCAAGTAGCGGGGGTCCATGATGCGGCTGGTCGAGGTCAGCGGGTCAACGGCGGGGTACAGACCCTTCGAAGCAATTTCACGCGAAAGCTCGGTGGTTGCGTCGAGGTGGGCGAACGTCGTTGCTGGAGC
>JBDKLU010000084.1:0-10330 GCA_039795475.1 Actinomycetota bacterium
GTGTTCGTTCCGGCGAGTGTTGTCGTTCACAAAACCAAGGTGCTCGGCTCGACAGATGCTGACCCCGGTGCTCGCTTCTTCTTTGAGGTTCGCAACAAGGTATGGCTCATGCGTCTTTCGCGCGGTCTCTCGGTCTGGGAGAAGCTGGTTTACGGGGCATCGACTCTGCGTCGTTGGCGTCGCACGGTGACCAACAGCAAAGAGCCAGAGATTCTGATTCGTGAGCGCAAACGTGGTTGGCGTGACGGATGGCGCACTGCGCCTCGCGCATCCGCCGATGTTTTGGCTGGTCTTGGTGCAGTGAGCGACGAGGTCGCCGCTGTTGAGTTCGCTGCCCGAGGACGCAACTAACGTGGCACAGCCCGAAAAGTTCAGCCTGTTGATGCCGGTGTACATCGGTGATCGCGCTGACTACTTCTTGCGTGCGTTTCTGAGCACGGTAAACGAGCAGACTCTCAAGCCTGCCGAGGTTGTCATCGTCGAAGATGGGCCACTTTCGCCAGAAATGCACGCCACGCTTGCACGCTTAGCGAGCGAGTCGCCGGTGCCCGTTGTTCGTGTGCCCCTCGCAGAAAATGTTGGTCTCGCACTTGCTCTCGAAGCAGGGCTCGTAAAGTGCTCGTACGAAGTTGTGGCCCGAATGGATGCCGATGACATCAGCGAGGCGACTCGCTTCGAGCAGCAACTCGCGCTGATGGCGCAAGGATACGACCTCGTCGGTGCTGGTCTCATCGAGTTTGAAGGTGACGAGAGTGAACTCGGCCTCACTCGCACACCTCCCACAGGTGACGACATCGCCCGGTCTGCTCGCCTTGCCCAGCCGTTCTATCACCCGACCGTGGTGTTTAGAAAGGCTGCCGTCGCTGCTGCGGGCGGTTACCGAGACATCGGGCCGATGGAAGATTATTGGCTTTTCGCACGCATGATTCACGGTGGAGCCAGGGTTGCCAACATCCCGACTCCGCTCGTTCGCTACCGAATCAGCGACGGGGCGTACGCGCGTCGAGGCGGATGGGGCAAGCTCGTCACCGAGATCAACCTGCAGCGTCAGCTGCGTCGAATCGGATTCACTACGCGCACACAGTTCCTGCGGAATCTCATCGTTCGTGGCGGCTACCGCCTCGTGCCGGAAGGCGTTCGACGCGCGGCCTACCGTAGGCTGATTGCGAATCGATTTGAGGCTAGGGGCTAATTCGTGTCGTTTGATCTTGTTGTTGTGGGCTCAGGCTTTTTCGGTCTGACCATCGCTGAGCGCGCTGCCGAACTCGGCAAAAAGGTTGTCGTAATCGACCGCCGCTCGCACATTGGTGGCAACGCCTATAGCGAGTTCGAACCCGAGACCGGCATCGAAGTTCACCGCTACGGAGCTCACCTCTTCCACACCTCAAACAAGGTCGTCTGGGATTACGTGAACCGCTTCACGTCGTTCACCTCGTACCAGCACCGTGTTTACACGCAACACAAGGACGTCGTGTACCCGATGCCGATCAACCTGGGCACGATCAACCAGTTCTTCAACGCTGCATACTCACCCACCGAAGCAAAGGCTCTCATTGCCGAGCAGGCCGCCGAAGTTTCAAGCGAGAACATCACCAACCTTGAAGACAAGGGAATCTCGCTCATCGGGCGCCCGCTGTATGAGGCGTTCATTCGCGACTACACCGAGAAGCAGTGGCAGACCAGCCCCCGCAACCTGCCGCCCGAAATCATCTCGCGCCTGCCAGTTCGTTACAACTACGACAACCGTTACTTCAACGATGACTTCGAGGGTCTGCCGGTCGACGGCTACACCGCGTGGCTCGAGAAGATGGCTGACCATCCCAACATCGAAGTTCGCCTCAACACCGACTTCTTCGACGAGTCGCAGCCCATCAACAAGAAGGCCATCGTTGGCACGGTTCCGGTCGTGTACACCGGCGCACTCGACCGCTACTTCGACTACTCGGCTGGCACGCTCACCTGGCGCACCCTCGACTTCGAAGAAGAGGTCGTTGACGTCGCCGATTACCAGGGCACCCCGGTCATGAACTACGCCGATTTGGATGCGCCTTACACGCGCATCCACGAATTCAAGCACTTCCACCCGGAGCGCAACTACGAGACCAAAAAGACGGTCATCATGCGTGAGTTCTCGCGCTTTGCCGAGGGTGAAGACGAGCCGTACTACCCGGTCAACACCCCGGATGACCGTGCCATGGTGCTTGCGTACCGCGAGCTCGCTGACAAAGAAGACAAGGTCTTCTTCGGCGGACGCCTCGGCACCTATCAGTACCTCGACATGCACATGGCGATCGCTTCGGCCCTCACCATGTTCGAGAACCAGCTCAAAGACGTTCTCTAGCCCGCGCTAGCGGCCAAAGCCACCGGCTACTTGATGCCGATGGTGCGCTTCCACGCCTCAACTGAGGTGATAGCCGGGAGTGCCTTGCGGTACTGGGTCGACATGCTCTCCCAGTTCTTGCGCAGCTTGCGGTGAGCCTTAATCGTTGCCTGCAGGCGACGCTTGAACTCTTTTGCATTGCGACGGTAGTGCTGCTTACCACTGCCGTCTGCCGTTGAGACGAGGGCGCTGTCGTATCCGGCGAGTGCCCACCAGCTGGCCTGAAGTGCGGTGAGAGAAACCTGCGGACGCTCGCCCACGTTTGCCTTGTTGGGCGAAGTGAAGTGGCGAGGCGCGTTCTTGAGAAGCCAAGCAACAAGCTTGACTCGAGACAGGCGCGTGTACTGGGGCACATCGTTCACGTTGATCAGAGGCTCGGGCAGGTTTGCCGACTGACGAATAATCGTCATCTCGGGGAAGCCCGCCGCAGCGGTGCGGATGTCACCCAAGCGCGTCGGCATCAACGGGTGCAGGGCATCCGGGCCGGCAAGCACGTCGGTGAGCGCCCAGCTGTAAAGCTCGTCGGTGAAGTACTGCATCTTGAACAGGTGCTTGACGCTCAGCTGGAAGCTGTCCCACACGAAGAAGCCACCCTTGCGGTGCGGCGAGTGCAGAAGCGCTGCGACCCAGCGGTTGCGGCCGTGGAAGTAGGCCTGCCAGTCCTTGTAGTCGTCTTTGTCTTGCCACGAAACGTGCCAGACGGCAGCACCCGGGAAGCTCACGGTGGCAAAGCCGTGGTCACTCGCACGCAGCGAGTACTCGGCGTCATCCCACTTGATGAAGACGGGAAGGGAAAGCCCGATCTCGCGCACGATGTCGAGCGGAATCAAGCTCATCCACCAGCCATTGAAGTCAACATCTGCGCGCTCGTGCAGCCAAGGCGTCTGGCGCAGGTTGGAATCCTGGAAGTTGTGACGGAACTGGCTGTCGACCTTCGGACCCCAGAAGAACTTGTTGCGATCCACCTTCTCACTGAAGCTGTGGATCTGTGCGCGGTCGTACATGTCGAACATGTGACCACCCACGATGGTCGGCTTGTGTGTGTAGCGACCGAACGCGACAGCGCGCATGACGCCTTCAGGTTCAACGATGACGTCATCGTCGAGAAGCAGAACAAAGTCACTGTCTTTGCGGTTCAGCGCCTCGATCATTCCACGTGAGAAGCCACCCGAGCCGCCGAGGTTGGGCTGGTTGATGTGCTTCAGGCGCGGTCCGAGTTTCTTCGAAACATATGCGTATGCCGGCTGGTCGGTGACCTTGTCGGTTCCCTGGTCAACCACGCAGATGGCGTCGATTGCGGTCTCGATGCCCTTCTCGTCGGCAAGCATGCGCACAACCTCGACGCAGTAATCGGGGCGGTTGAACGTGGTGATACCCACCGTTGCCTTGCCGGTGCGATTGGGGGAGTGCGTGGTCGAGTACTCGGCTCCGTCAAAGATCAGGTCTTCGGTGCCGGCGATCAAATCGAACCAGTACCAGCCACCGTCGATGAAGTTCGTCAGCGGTAGTTCGAAGGTGGTGACATCCGACTTCTTCGACACGGTGGCGGAGTCAATGCGCTGGATGACACCGCGGGAGTTCGAACGGTAAAGCAGCACTGTTCCCTGGCCACTTGTGCGAATCGTCAGTGTGACTGACGGGATGCTCGTCCAGCGCTGCCAGTACGCAGCGGGGAAAGCGTTGAAGTAGCTAGCGAACGAGATGTCGCTGCCGGCACGAACGCGAAGTTTTTGGCGACCGAGCACATCCTCGATGTGGTTGTTGTTGCTGAGGCGAACGGGCTTGTCTGCGATGTTTCCCCAGCTGTCGCCGTCAATGTAGAGCGACAGAACCTCAGGGTCTGCCTGGAGAGGCAGAACCACCCGGTGAAGGGTCGTCGAACGGGTGCGTGCAGAAGTAGTGGTCGCTCGGGCCATGGTCTAAGCCTACCCGCCGGGCTCGTTGAGCCCGGTTATCCGTTGACTAGCGTCGATCCGGAACCAAAAGCGTCAAGGTCGGTGGATGCATACCAAGAGTCGTTTCCATTCGAGGATTTGTCGCGCAGCCAGATTGACACGGTGAAAGTTCCGGATGGGTAGTGAGCGGGGAAGTTGCAGCGAGTAACAACGCGGACTCGACCACCGCTCAGCGCCTTAGTGCTGTACGTGGAGCAGTAATCCACGCTCGCACCACAGTTCGTACCGCCACCACCGTTACATTCGACGGGTCGCATGAGCGTGAGCGTCGAAATAGAGGTGTCGATCCCCTTGCCGGTGTCTTGAGCAACGTAAGTAAAGTCGACCGTTTGTGGGCCGCCACCGGTGTCGATGTGTCGTTTGCTCGCCGAGTATGAAAGCAGAACCGGTGCCGTGTGGTCATTGTCTTGTGCACGACCAAAAGATTCAGACAGCACTGTCGCAGCCACGATGTGAGATTTGAGACGGTTGTAATTGTGCGCATTGCCGGCAAGGTCTTTTGCCTCGACCGAGACAAGTTTCAAGTTGCCTCGCAGAAGCGTGCCGCTTCCGCTGACTCCCCAGCCGGAAAGCGTCATGCGAATGCGAACTCGGCCGGAATACTTGTCTCCTTCGACGAGACATGCGCGAGTTATTTCGGTGATGTCGTCAGTGCACGGCGTCGTATATGTGTTGTCGTCAGTGTGACCAATAACCGAGACCGTCTGGTCGGCTGTTGGATGGATCAGTTTGTAGT
The DNA here is from genome assembly GCA_039795475.1 of Actinomycetota bacterium. Lineage (GTDB taxonomy): Bacteria > Actinomycetota > Actinomycetes > Actinomycetales > Microbacteriaceae > CAIOLM01. The sequence goes on from JBDKLU010000084.1 coordinate 5,072, forward strand.
TCAGGGTTAGCGATTCCAGGCCATTTCCGCTGGCATCCGCGTAGGTTGCTTCGGCCACGACGCTCGACTCCTGCGTTGGCAAACGTCGAGTACCGATGATGTTGAGGCTCGAAACGCTTGGGCCGATGATGTCATTGTGACCGGTCTGCGCAAATGAAACACCCAGGTGCTTGCCGTAGAGGTCTGCTGCATCCCAGCTCGTCTGGTTCGAAACTTGATCATTAGCCGCGTAGTAGGACAGGTAGTACCTGGTGGTTTTAAGGTTGCGAGGTAAGACAACTGTCGCCTCATAAACCGCTTTAGTCGCGGTTCCACCGAGTGAACATACGGTCGTATATGCAGGATTGGGATCGCAAGGCATCGTTGGGTTGAAAGAAACGTAAATCTCAAATTGGCTTGCGCTGTTATCGAGATAGACACTGTGATTCCGACGGGCAGCTGCGAAATACTTAGCCTCGGCGAACTTCATAAACGCCCACTGCAAACCAGTTCCAGGATCAGTGATGGTGAACCGAAGGTGAAGCTTGCGTGTGGCATCGGTTGAATCGAGAGAAGCGTCGGCTGGGTCGATGGCAACGTTTGAAAGTTTCGGTCCGGCGTTGTCGTAGTAGCAGCTGACCACCTTGTCGATTGATTGCTTCTGGCAGATGTCCACACCTGTTTCGCCGTTTAACCGGTCAGCGTCGGCGCCACCGTTAAGGCTGTCGTTGCCTGAACCGGCAAGCAGAGAGTCGATTCCGGCGCCACCGAAGAGATTGTCTGCACCGTCACCGCCGGACAGGTAGTCACCTCCAGCGTCACCAATGACGGAGTCATCGCCGGCGCCGCCCCAGATGGAATCATCACCGAACTTGCCGTCGATGTAGTCGTCACCGATGCCACCTGAGATGCGGTCGTCTTCCGTTCCGCCGATGAGGGTGTCGGTGCCGGTTCCCCCCAGGATGATGTCGTCACCACCGAGACCGTCGATCTGGTCGTTACCGCCAAGGCCGCAAATGATGTCATCGCCAGCGGTTCCGGTGAGGACGTCGTCACCTTCGGTGCCGAGAATCACCTCGGGCAGGGAGCAAATCGAGTCTTCAGGGATTGTGGGGACAGCGAGAGCTGCCGGAGCGTCGATGAACACAAGTGCCGAACCCACCATCGCGATCGCCGAAACCACGGCGACTAGCCGGCTCTTGATGCTCACATTGACCCCCTCAATGGAAAACCCCTGTTTAGTACTTCAAGCGTACTCCTGCCGCGGACGACGCGGTGGCGTTGTTTTCCGGTCGGGAATAACTACAAACCTGTTTGATCTACGCCGTAGGTCGCCTCGGCTTTTGAGAAACCTTCGTAGATCAGCTGATCAATAAGTCCCTGCCTTGAGAATGCTTGAGATTCAAGATAATTCTTGGCGGAAAGTGCAGCCTGCTCTTTCCAGTCTGCCCCGACAGCATCCGCACCGTACGTGGCGTCCTTCTTGTTGAATCCCTCGTATTCGAGCTGTTCGATCAAACCCTTTCGTGAAAAAGCTTGGCTATTTAAATAACTTTCGGCGCTGCGACGCGCGTTACTCTGACTCACCGTTTCGGTGGGAGCTTTTTCCTCGGCGGGTGCTTCACTAGGGCCAGATTCAACCGCGGTAGTGCTCGATGCCGTCGAAACGCGAGCACATCCCGTAAGGGAAGACGCGCTGATAAGAACAATCGAGGTAAGCGCTAGTGCTTTCCATGCAATTTGAGTCTTTGGCTTAATTAATCCGTGCCCTGCTGTGCCAATATTCATGATTCCCCCAGTATTTGTCGTTTATAAGAAGTGTACGAAATTTGGTACATTTTGACTAGTTTTTTTAGATCAGACCTAAGGCTTAGCTTCTCGCGGCCCATCGAACCTCTCGGGGAGCTTCTCGTCCGCTCCTGGACAAAATAAAAAATGGAACCCGGTTGGGTTCCATTTTTGATTTCGTGCCCTCGAGAGGATTCGAACCTCCGACCTTTGGTACCGGAAACCACTGCTCTATCCCCTGAGCTACGAGGGCGGGATATGTATCGAGGCTAGCAGTCGCGTGACTGCCCCGATTTCGGGTGGGCTACTGACCGAGGGAGTTCTCGACGTCGTGAACGAGCTCGCTCACATCCGCCGGAACTTCAAACGTTTCCGACGTGATCGAAGCCCAGTAAGCCGCGGTGGCAATCTGGGCCTGTCCGACACCCTTCACCGTGCGGAAGTAGCCCTTGATTGACGCTGTGGGGCTGTAATCCTTGACTGCGGTTCCGGCACCAAAAAGCTTCTCAAGCTGCGTGTGCAAAAGCGGGACCGACTCGGGCGTTACCTGAGCAACGGCAATGCTGAAATCGTCGCCACTGGTTTGGTTGGTGAATCCACAGGCGATGCCGCCAAGTGCAACGATTGCTGCTGCAGTGGTTCCAGAGGAGGGTGTGAACGAGTCATCCATCGCCCAGTTGGCTCCACCCTTGAGGTTGTACAGGGCGTCGGGAGAGAGAACGTCTTCGCAGGTCATTGACATGGGAACGCCGACGAGTTCGGCAGGTGCCGTGGTTTCGCTGGCGGTCGGTTCGGGCGCGGGGGCTGCAGTTTTCGAGGCGGTTGCCGGAACCGGGTTGGGATTCGCACATGCGGTCAGCGAAAGACCAAGCGCAGTCACGGCAAGAACACTCACACCGATACGGATGGAGCGCGCAGAAAACGAAACGGTCATGCTTTGAGTGTAAGAACGGCTGACCGTGAAACACCTGAGCGCGCGCCGGTAGACTCGCATGTTGTGACACCTGACGATCTCTCGCGAATTCTGTTCGAACGCATCCTTTCTGTTGCTGCATCCATGGACGCAGCCGATGCCGAAGTCATCACTGCTTTGACGGCTGCTGATGTCGTGATTGAGCGACCCAAGAACCGTGATCACGGAGACTGGGCGTCGAGTGTCGCGCTCAAGCTTGCAAAGCCGCTGGGCAAAAACCCACGGGACTTCGCTGCCGCGCTCGCGGCAGAACTCACCCATGTTGATGGAATTGCGGATGTTGAGATTGCCGGCCCCGGATTCATCAACATTCGCCTGAGCGCCGCATCGGCTGGTGCGCTCGCCAAGACCATCGTCGAGGCCGGTGACTCGTACGGAAACGGCGACCTGTACCGCGGCGTTTCGATGAACCTCGAGTTCGTCTCGGCTAACCCCACCGGCCCGATTCACATGGGCGGTACGCGCTGGGCTGCCGTCGGCGACTCACTAGCTCGCGTGCTTCAGTCGCAGGGCGCATCCGTTACTCGTGAGTACTACTTCAACGATCACGGTGCACAGATCGACCGTTTCGCTCGCTCGCTCGTGGCGGCCTACCTCGGTCAGCCCACCCCGGAAGACGGATACGGCGGGGCATACATTTACGACATCGCCGGTCGCGTGGCAGCCGCGTACGAGCACGACCTCACGGTTTTGCCTCCCGCTGAGATGCAAGAGACTTTCCGTTCGATCGGTGTCGACCTCATGTTCGGCGAAATCAAGGCAAGCCTGCACGATTTCGGCGTCGACTTCGACGTGTACTTCCACGAAGACTCGCTGCACGAGACCCGCGCGGTTGAGCGTGCCGTAGCTCGCCTTCGCGAACTCGGCCACATTTTCGAAGCTGACGGCGCCACCTGGCTTCGTACGACTCCGTTCGGCGACGACAAAGATCGCGTCATCATCAAGAGCGACGGCGAAGCCGCCTATATCGCCGGTGACTTGGCCTACTACCTCGACAAGCGCGAGCGCGGTTTCGAGCGCAACATCATCATGCTCGGCGCTGACCACCACGGATACGTGGCGCGAATGATGGCGATGTGCGCCGCATTTGGCGATGAGCCCAATGTGAACCTCGAGATTCTCATCGGCCAGATGGTCAACCTGCTTCGCGACGGCCAGCCCATGCGAATGAGCAAGCGTGCCGGAACCATCGTTACCCTCGAAGACCTCGTCGAGGCTGTCGGAGTGGATGCCGGACGCTATGCCCTCGTGCGCAGCTCAAGCGACTCGCAGCTCGACATCGACCTTGACCTGCTGGGCAAGCGCACCAATGACAACCCGGTTTACTACGTTCAGTACGCGCACGCTCGTACCTGCGCTGTTGCTCGTAACGCTGAGGCTGCCGGCGTAAAGCGTGAGGATGGCTTCGCTCCTGAACTGCTCGATCACGAGGCCGAGTCGATTCTGCTGGGTGTGCTTCAAGAGTTCCCGCGCATTGTGGCTCAGGCTGCACAGCTTCGCGAGCCGCACCGCGTTGCTCGCTACATCGAAGAAGTCGCCGGCACCTACCACCGCTGGTACGACAAGTGCCGTGTTCTTCCGCTCGCCGATGAAGCGATCACCGATGTACACCGCAGTCGCCTCTGGCTCAACGACGCAACCTCGCAGGTTATTCGTAACGGCCTTTCAATGCTCGGAGTTTCTGCGCCCGAGCGTATGTAGCTACTTACCCAGCGCCTGCATCCCCGACCAGGCACTGTTGACCATGTCGTCGAGGTTGTACTTGTGGTGCCAGCCGAGCACCTGGCGAATCTTCGCGGGGTTGGCAACGATTCGTGCCGGGTCGCCCGGGCGACGAGCATCCACTTCGAGAGTCACGGATGCGCCGCTGGCAGCAATCGCGCGCTCGACAACCTCGATCACTGAGTAAGCGGTTCCGGTTCCGACATTGAACACGTCGAACGCCCAGTCGCTACCCGCAGCCTCGATCGCCTTCAACGCGAGTACGTGCGCATCGGCGAGGTCGGCCACGTGAATGTAGTCGCGCTCGCAGGAGCCGTCTTTGGTCTCGTAGTCGGTGCCGAATACTTTGGGGCTTTGACCGTCAACGATTCGACGCAGCACCTGGGGGATGAGGTTGGTGGCGAAGTTGTCGGCGAGGGCGTCGGTGGCGGTGCCGGCAACGTTGAAGTAACGCAGGCTCGCGGCGCGAACTTCTCCCACTGCGTTGAGCGCACGAAGCAGCTCTTCGCAGGCGAGCTTTGTTTCCCCGTATGGGTTGATTGGCAGGGTGGGGGAATCCTCGGTAACTTCGCCCTTGGCCATTCCGTAAACGGCGGCGGTGCTCGAGAAGATGAAGTTCGAAACTCCTGCACGCTTCATCGCCTCAAGCAGGTTGACGGTTCCGCCGACGTTGACGCGGTAGTAGCTCAGCGGGTCGGTAACCGACTCGGGAACGCTCTTGAGGGCCGCGGTGTGGATCACGGCCGTAACACCGTGCTCGCGCATAAAGCTAGCCATCGCCTCGATGCTCGCTTCGG
>JBDKLU010000085.1:0-8605 GCA_039795475.1 Actinomycetota bacterium
TTACTCGCGTCGGGTGCCGGTCACGCGCCGAGGGGTGTTGCGTCGCGATGCCCACAAGTGCGCGTACTGCATGGCTCCGGCGAACACTATTGACCACGTGATGCCGCGCTCGCGGGGAGGAGCAGATTCGTGGGAGAACCTGGTCGCGTGCTGCTTCAAGTGCAACAACGTCAAAGGTGACCGCACGGCACAAGAGATGGGATGGCGGCTGCGCGTTTCTCCCAAGATGCCTGCAGGAGCATCCTGGTTCGCCCTCGGTGCTGAACGCAGGCAAGCCGAGTGGGAAGACTTTCTGGGACAAGCCGCTTAGGAATACCACTTATCGCGAAAGCGCTCTGTTGGTCTTGCCCCACGGATAGTTGAATACGAGCATGCGATTCGTTGACTTGTCGATGCCGTTGGACGATGTTGTCCCGGTTGATCCGCCGTTCTTGCGCCCCAAGATTGAGTACAAAGATCACATTGGTGGGCTCAAAGACATGTACAACATGTACGGGATTCTGCCCGAGCAGCTACCCGACGGTCAGGGCCTCGCCGCCGAGACGGTGACGATCACCACCCACGCAGGTACGCACGTTGATGCTCCGTGGCACTACCACCCGACGATGAATGGTGGCGAGAAGGCGTGGACAATCGATGAAGTTCCGTTGGATTGGTTCTTTCGGCCGGGCGTGAAGCTCGACCTGCGCCACCTGCCAAGTGGCACTCTCGTCATGCCAGAACACATTGACGAAGCACTCGATGCCATTGAGTACACGCTCAAGCCCTTCGACATTGTGCTCATGCACACGGTGGCAGCTGCTGCCTATGGCCGTGACGACTACGTTGACACCGGCATCGGATTCGGACGAGCTGCCACATTGCACCTCACCAACCAGGGCATTCGCGTTGTCGGAACCGATGCTTGGGGCTGGGATCTGCCGATTCCGGTCAATCGCGCCAACTTCGAAGCCACCGGTGACCCCTCGATCGTATGGGAGGGTCACAAGGCGGGCGCGGATGTCGCGTACTGCCAAATTGAGAAGTTGCAGCACCTCGAGCACCTGCCTTCGCATGGGTTCACCGTCGCCTGCTTCCCCGCCAAAGTGCGTGGTGCATCCGCCGGCTGGACTCGGGCTGTCGCCATCTTCGAGGACTAGCGCCTCGTACACTTGAAACATCCGCCTCTGTAGCTCAATGGAAGAGCAGTTCCGTCCTAAGGAAAGGGTTGGGGGTTCGAGTCCCTCCAGGGGCACCCCTTCCTGAGTAACATCCCCTAAAACCCGCGTCATTCCCGGCTTTGGTGGGTGCTCGAACATAGGGTTTTTACGTGCCTCTCGACCCGAATTCTGGTGACGGATTTGTCGCTCCTGACGAATCCTCCGGTCTTGACGCTCCTGCTCTTTCAGATGCCGCGTCGAACCCGGCGGCCATCGATCATCTTTCTGTGGGACTTACCACGTTTACGTCGTCGAACTTTGCTGAGCCGAAGCGTGACAGTTGGCGCCAAGAGATTGCTCACTTGGGTGGCTCTTCTCCGCTCGTGCGCTTTGTTGATAGCCCGCGCACGCGCATTGACATCACGGCCGCGCATCCGGGTGGTCTTCCCCGTTTTCTTTCGGGTCAACCGACTCTGCTCGAGCATTTGTTCCGTGAGGAGTTCGGTCTGCGTAATGCTCGACTGGCTGCTGCCGCAATCGAGATTAAAGTCAACGAACTGCGCACGACGCGTGGCATCGATTCGATGCAGTTGGCGATTGGTATTGCGAGCTGGGAGTTCGGTGGCGAGAAGTTCTGCGCACCGATTCTGCTTCGACCCCTGCGCATTCGTCGTGTCGGCAAAGACTTTGAGCTCAGCTTGGCTGGTGCTCCTGCACTGAACCCGCAACTGGCTCGTCTGCTCGAGGAGCAGTTCCATGTCGCCCTCGACGGGCCATCGTTCGTGAGCCTCGCTACTGTCGGTGGTACGTTCACTCCACAACCAGTGATGGACCGCCTTAGGGGATTGCTCAGTCACGTTTCAGATTTCACTGTCGAGACGCGACTTGTTGCCTCGTCGTTCGCAGATGTGAAAGACGGCATGTTGGCTGACGCCATCGACCTAGCGCATCCGGTTCTTGATGCGCTCGCTGGTAACGCGACGGCTCGCGCAAAACTGTATGACTCTCGCATCGAGGTCAACGTTGTTGGCCAGGATGTTCGACCGCCGGCAACTGACACCCACCTTTTCGATGCAGACACCGAGCAAGAGCAGGTCATCGCCGAGATCGTCGCTGGCAATTCGATGGTCGTGCACACGCTTCCCGGCACGGGTGCAACGCAGACTGTTTTGAACGCAGTTGGTGCTCTCGTTGCCAACAACAAGCGCGTGCTTCTGGTTGGCGCTCGTCGTGCTCGTCTCGATGACATGGCTCACCGCGTTCGTGCGATGGGGCTCGGTGGTTTCACGCTGTCGCCGCGCACTCTGCGTCGTGATGTTCTGGCCGCGATCACTCGCAACGAGAAGGCTCGCCGCCCAGACGTGACCGCGGTCGACGACGCCCTGCTTCGCCTGCGCAAGGTCGTGCTCGATTACCGTGACGCTCTCGGTCGTGAAGATGCCGTGCTCGGCGTTTCAGTGCTGGATGCCCTCGAGCAGCTCTCGGCGCTTGCGCTGCTGCCCGAGCCGCCGGCAACGACCGCGCGTCTTCCGCGCCGAGCCATTGAGGTTTTGGCTACCAAGCGTCGCGAGGCAGCGGCAAGCCTGATTCAGGCGGCCACTCTCGGCGAGTTTAAGTACGGCCCGGGCGACTCGCCCTGGTACGGCGTGACTTTTGAAACCACCGCCGAGGCAACCGCCACCCACGATGTCGCGAAGCGTCTGCACTCGGTTGAGTTGCCCCGTTTACTCGAGCGTGCTGACGAAGTCATCGGACAGACCAGCATGCGTGCGTTTGAAAACCTCGTTGAGCTCGGCATCTACATTCGTTTGCTCGGCGACATTCGCGAGACCCTCGACAAGTTTGTTCCTGCCGTTTACGACCGCTCGGTCGCGGATCTGATTGCTGCAACGGGAAGTCGCCGTGGCGGCGAGATGTCGGGTGCCGAGCGTCGTCAGCGTCGCAAGCTCGCTCAGGAGTACATCCGTCCGGGTGCCAGCGTGAGCGACCTGCACGGTTCACTGGTCAAAATTCAAGAACAGCGCATTCTTTGGCAGCGCTATGTGGTTTCGGGCGCGGTTCCGCAGGTGCCAACTGGTGTCGCTGATTTGAGCACGGCCTACCAGCGCGTCATTGACGACATGCGCGTGCTCGACGCCGCTCTTCAAAAAGGCAACCCGCAGCCCGAACTTGCCTCGCTTCCCGTGAGTGAACTCAGCCGCACGATTTCTGGGCTTGCCGCCGAATCAGAGGTGCTTGCGAACCTGCAGGAACGAACTGCGATTCTCGCTGAGCTTCGCGATCTCAACCTCTCGGAACTTCTCGCCGACCTGTCCGCTCGCCATGTTCCTGAAAACTTGGTTGCTCAAGAATTGGAACTGGCCTGGTGGCAATCGGTTCTTGAGGGGATGCTCGCCGGAGACAAGGCGCTACTCAGTGCCAACACGTCCATCCTTGACCGTCTCGAAAATGACTTCCGCATGGTTGACGAGGCGCACTCCTCGGCTAATGCTGCGCTTCTCGCTGCCAAGCTCGCTGAAGTGTGGAAGATCGCACTGGTCGACTTCCCTGATGAAGCTGACCGACTCCGCCGTGTGCTTCGCGATGATCGCCTGACACCTGAGCTGCTCGTCTCTGCAGCACCGAGCATGGCCAAGGCTCTTGGTCCGGTGTGGATGTGTTCACCGTACGAGGTCAACCGCATTCCCGCTGAGGTCACATTCGACACCGTCATCCTGCTAGATGCCGGTTCGACGACAGTCGCCGAAAATGCGGGTGCGATCAAACGCGCACAGCAGGTTGTTGCCGTCGGCGACCCGGTTACGCAGAATCCGACTCCGTTCGACATCAGTACTGCGGCGCTCGATAAGGGCGGGCCTGAGGCGAAGTATTCGACCGGCATCATCGACCCGACCGCATTGATGAGCAACAAGTCGGCACTGACCGAACTTGCAGACATCCTTCCGACGTCAACTCTTACGCGCAGCTACCGCGCTGGCGGTGAAGACCTCACCGATGTCATCAACCGTCGCTTCTATGGCGAGCGAATTGCCTTCATGCCCTGGGCCGGAACGTTCCTCGGATACAAGGCTCTCAACGCTCACCACTTGCCGACGGCAACGGGCGTTCCCGATGTCAGCAGTGGCCTGGTTGAGACCACAGAGGCTGAAGTTGCCAAGGTCGTGGAGCTGGTTCTTACTCACGCTAAGAAGCGCTCGCGTGAATCGCTCATGGTCATCACGGCCAGCATCAAGCACGCAGTGGCTATTGACCAGGCACTCACCGAAGAACTTTCCCGCAATTCAGAATTCAATACGTGGATGGCGCGTGACACCGCAGAGCCGTTCACGGTGCTCACTCTCGACCAGGCATCTGCAGAGAGTAGAGACCGAATTATCTTCTCGCTGGGATACGGTCGCACGCCGCATGGACGCCTTCTCTCGGAGTTCGGTTCGCTCAGCCGTTTCGGTGGGGAACGCCTTCTTGCGGTGGCGATGACTCGCGCTCGTCGCAGCATCGACCTCATCACCTGCTTCACCCCTGAAGAGATCGAACTCGATCGCCTCGACTACGGTGCCAAGGCACTCGCCGAGATTCTTGTCGGAGCCGACTCGGCCCCGCACGAAGAAGCTCCTGGCGATGCAGAACCTATGCTCATCGACCTCGCAGCACGACTCCAGAAGCGAGGATTGAAAGTATCGCTCACGCACGGTGGTGAAATCGCGCTCGCCGTGTCGTTCGGTGATCGCGCTGTAGCAATCGAGACGGATGCTGTTCTGAGCCGTGGCTCATTACGCGAGTCCCTTCGTCTGCGCCCAGCACTATTGCGCCGACTTGGATGGCACTACCTGCGCGTGCACAGTTTCGAATTGTTCGCCGACCCCGAGTCGGTAGCTGCTCGAGTAGTAGCGCTCGCTGGAAAACCCGACCCAGCTCCGGTTGTTGTGGAAACGGTTGAAGTCACGGCAACGCTTGAATATCCCGAGTCGATGGTCGGTCCAAGCGATGACCAGCAATAAGAAGACTCCCGGCCGTGGTGGCAAACGCGTCACCTGGAAGCCCGACAACGATGTCGCTGCGCAGGCGGGGGAGCCGGCAGCAGATACTTTTGCTGTCGCACCAGACGATGAGGGTGCATCCGCCCGTCCGCAATCAAACGACGACCGTTTGCGTGCGGACAAGCCACCGCACTGGGGCTAAAGCCGGCGGCTAGCCAAAGGCGAGCGTTCGAGTCTGAGTGACCGCGCCCGCAACAGGCTGATCGTGTGATTCGACTGGCAGGTTGGGCAGTACCTCGTCATCGAAGACGATCGCGTATGTGGGCGCACTGGCTGCCGTCGCCTCGAGCGCACGGTCGTAGAACCCTTTACCCCAGCCCAATCGTGTGCCCTGGGCATCGACTGCGGCGGCCGGAACCAGAATCAAGTCCACGAGCGGAAGTGCCTCTGCGGAGGGTAACCCGGCACCTTCCATGATTTCGGGGACTCCTAGCACTGAGCGCACTTGGTCATGGTCGGGGTGGTAAGCCAACCAGGTCATGCTTCCGTCTTCGTGAGCGCGAGGAGTCAGGATGACCACACCCTGATAGTGCAATAGTTCAAGAAACTCGGTGATGGGTGGTTCTGTGGCCGTGGGGAGAAACGCGGCCACGCGCCTGGCGCCATACCGGAGCACAAGCTTGAGCAGCTCAAAGGTGAATCCTTCGGATGCGCTTTCGAGTTCGGATTGACTACGAGCTGTGCGAGCAGCGCGAATACTTTCGCGCAACTGTGCTTTGTTCGTGCTCATGCACTCATCCTAGGTTGGGGCTGCTTGGTAGGCTGGGTTCATGGCACAGAGGGTAAAAAAAGCGGTCGTTCCTGCCGCCGGTTTGGGCACGCGATTCCTGCCTGCGACGAAGGCACTCCCCAAAGAGATGTTGCCCGTTGTTGACACTCCCGCCATCCAGTACGTCGTTGAAGAGGCTGTGAACGCGGGTCTCACCGATCTGCTTATGGTGACCGGTCGCAACAAGAACGCGCTCGAGAATCACTTCGACCGCAACTACGAACTCGAGAGCACTCTCGAGGCAAAGAACGACGAGGCTCGCCTTCTTCAGGTGACGCACTCCACAGACCTCGCCGACATCCACTATGTGCGCCAGGGAGACCCCAAGGGCCTGGGGCACGCAGTGAGCCGTGCGGCACAGCACGTTGGACATGAACCTTTTGCACTTCTTCTCGGTGATGACATCATCGACCCGGCCGAAAACCTTCTCGAGCGCATGCTCGACGTACACGAAAAGTTTGGCTCCTCGGTTGTTGCCCTGATGGAAGTTCCGGCCGAGTCAATTCACCAGTACGGTGTTGCCGTCGTTGAGCAGACTGATGATTCCGATGTCGTGCGAATCACGGGCATGGTCGAAAAGCCTGCCCCGGGTACGGCTCCGTCGAATCTTGCGGTCATCGGACGCTACGTTCTTCGTCCAGAAATCTTTGGTGTTCTCGCCGACACTGAGCCCGGTCGTGGCGGCGAGATTCAGCTGACGGATGCGCTCGCAGTGCTCGCAGAAGATCCATCAATCGCCGACGGTGTTCTCGGTGTCGTTTTCCGCGGTCGCCGCTTCGACACTGGAGACCGTCTCGAGTACATCAAGGCAGTCGTCGAACTGGCTACTGAACGCGCCGACCTCGGCCCCGATCTGCTCTCCTGGCTTCGCGACTTCATCGCATCCAAGTAGTTTTCGTGCTTCCGTACCAGCCGGTTCTCGTCGACGGTGATCTCACCGTTCGCCCGGTTCGCATGCGAGATGCCAAACAACTCGAACGCGAGATGCTGTTCAACCGTTCGTGGCTGCGCGAGTGGGAAGCGACTCTCCCAGGATCGTTCAACCACTTCGATGCGAGGCAGAGCATTCGATCACTGCTGTCGTACGGGCGAAGCGGCGGAGGGTTGCCGCTGGTTCTCGAGGTAGAGGGTCAGGTCGTCGGTCAGATCAACGTTTCTGGCATCACGCACGGCTCGCTGTCGTCAGCATCCATCGGGTACTGGGTTGCGCAACGGTTTGCCGGTCGCGCTCTCACCCCGCGGGCCGTGGCCATGGTCACCGATTACTGCTTCAGAGTGATCGGACTGCATCGCATCGAAATCTGTATTCGCCCTGAGAATGCCCCTTCGTTGCGTGTTGTCGAGAAGCTGGGTTTCCGGTTCGAAGGTCGTCGTGAGCGCTTTATTCATATCAACGGTGACTGGCGCGACCACGATTGTTTCGCTCTCTGTGTCGATGACATGCCTGAGGGAGTACTGACTCGTTACTATGCGGGGAAAGGCAACACGCCTTAATCCTTGCCGTAAAGATTAACCCTCAACTCGTACCTTAGAAATGTGACGGATTTCTTAGGTGGCGGACTGGTCTTTGCGATCGCTGCTGTCCTCTGGATCGCCTACCTCGTTCCGTCCTGGCTACGCCGTCGCACATTCATCGCGACCGAACAGAATGCCGCCCGACTTCAGCAGACAATTCGTGTGCTCGCCGAGTCTGATGAGGGCCCTTCGGTTATTCACGCAGAGGTAAGCACCCGCGGTGTACATGAGCAACACAAAGCTCTGCGCGAGGCAGAAGCTAAGGCTCGCGCTGCATTCCAAGCACAGCTTGCCGAACAGGCTCTCGCGGCACGCGACCCTCGTGAAGTTGCCGCTTTAGCCAAGCACCGTCGTCGCACACAGCGACTCATTAACTTCATCATTCTTCTGGTTTCGGTCTTGACCACGGCTGCAGGAATCATGTTCCTCAGCTACACCGGAAGTTCCGTGATTTTGTACATCGGAATCGGTTCAATCGTTGTTTCCCTGGTAGGTCTTCGCATTCTTGCTCGCCCCGTGAAGACCGCCGTTTCTGCCCCGGTTTCTTCTCGAAAGCCGAGCGCTTTCATCGACCACGCCGCAGGACTGGATGCCCCAACTCGTGAATGGACACCAGCGCCACTGCCACGTCCGTTGCACCTCGAGCCCGGCTCACTCGCGCGCGCCACGGTTGACTCCGCCCAGATGGCTGCTCGCCTGCGTCAGGCTGCTCAAGAAGAAGCACTTCGCGATCGTCTGGAGCGAGCCGCTGCCCTGAGCCGGCGTCAGCAGGTTGCAGATGTGGCGGCAAAGGCTGTTCCTGTTACTCCAGCCCCAGCTGCCTCGAGCAATGTCCTCGATGAGATCGCCAACCTGGATGCCAGCGCAACGGCGGCGCTCAACTTCGACGAGCTCTACCGCCGTCGCGCTGTCGGCGAATAAAGCCAACTCTCGCTCTCGTGAGTACCTCAACTACCATTTCCCTCGCGGATGTGACGGTTATCCGCAACGGTCGAATCATTGTTGACCACGTCAGTCTTGACTTCGAGGCAGGACAACGCTGGGCGTTGATCGGCCCGAACGGTAGCGGTAAGAGCACCGTGCTCAAGATGACCTCGTCGTGGCTACATCCCACGAGTGGTCGGGTCGAAATCTTTGGTCGTGAA
>JBDKLU010000086.1:0-2713 GCA_039795475.1 Actinomycetota bacterium
GAACGATGGTCAGCGCCTTGTTGCGGGCGATGTCAGCGTAAACCGAGGGAAGCTGTCCGTTCTCCTGAAGAATACGAGCGAACTCGCCGGGCTCCATGCCGTACTGCATTGCACCCTGGAACAGGTACTGCATAACTTCGTCTTCACCGACCTGAATCTCTTCAGCTTCAGCGATGGTGTCGAGGATGATCTGCTGCTTGAACATTGCAGTCGACTCTTCGATGACCTCCGCGCGGTGAACGTCGTCTTCGAGACGGCCTTCGCCCTCAAGGTGACGGTGAACTTCTTCGTCAACGATGCCCTCGGGTAGGTCGAACTTAATCTTCTCGATGAGGTGATCGAGGATCGCCTTGCGTGCCTCGCGACCCTGCTCGCTCTTCTTGCGCCCCTCAACCTCTTTCTTGAGACTTTCCTTGAGCTCAGCGATGGTGTCGTACTCGCTTGCGATCTGAGCGAAGTCGTCATCAGCCTTGGGAAGCTCGCGCTCCTTGACCGAGAGAACCTTCACAGCGATCTGAGCCTTTTCGCCCTCGTGGTCGCCGCCAAGAAGAACCGATTCGAAAGTGGTCTCTTCGCCAGCGGTCAGGGTCTCGAGTGCGTCGTCGATACCGGCGATGAGCTCGCCCGAACCAAGCTCGTACGAGATGGACTCTGCAGTGTCAACCTTGTTGCCGGCAATGGTGGCGTCGAGGTCGATGGTCAGGAAGTCGCCCTTCTTAGCAGGGCGCTCGACCGAAACGAGCGTGCCGAAGCGGCTACGCAGCTTGTCGAGTTCTTCAGCGATGTCGTCAGCAGAAACCTTGGCAGCGTCAATCTTTACCGCGATCGAGTCGTAGGCAGGAACCTTGATCTCGGGACGGGTGTTGACCTCGATGGTAATAACCAGGTCGCCACTGAAGTCTTCAGCCTTGGGCCACTCAGCAATGTCAGCCTCGGGACGACCCATAGGTCGAACTTTGTTCTCTACAACAGCCTGACGGTAGTAGTTCTCGAGACCTTCGGTTACAGCGTGTTCGAGAACTGCGGGACGACCGACCTTGGTGTCGATGATCGGAGCAGGAACCTTGCCCTTGCGGAATCCGGGAATGTTGACCTGCTCAGCGATGTGCTCATAGGCGTGGTCGATCATCGGCTTGAGCTCTTCAGGGCTCACAGTGATGGTCAGCTTCGAACGAGTCGGGTTGAGCTTCTCGATAACAGTCTTCACGTGCTTGTTTCTCCTGCTTGTTTGTTGACGTGCATGTGTGGTCGGGGCGACAGGATTCGAACCTGCGACCTCCCGCTCCCAAAGCGGGCGCTCTAGCCAAGCTGAGCTACGCCCCGAAATGAAACCAACCCCAACAGAAAGGAGTCAGACATCACGGTTTCGCTGGGCGTGAGACCGGCGAAATGACCTCCACCACTCTAGCCCATCCCCCGGCGTCCCATTTGCGACGCGGTTTTTGCGAGTCTCGCGCTGGCGTATAGACTCCCCTGTGGGGATGTAGCTCAATGGTAGAGCCTCAGTCTTCCAAACTGATGGTGCGGGTTCGATTCCCGTCATCCCCTCCAAACAAAAAGAAACCCTCCGAATGGAGGGTTTCTTTTTGTTTGTCGGCCTGAAGGAGAACTCGATGTTTCGGTTCCCTGGGCCCACAGCTTGTTTGGCTTTCGAAAGTGAAAGCAACGCTTTCACGAGCCAAACGCTGGGGCCATCCCCGACTATGAATCTTGTTTTTCAGGAATATCTCGGCCGCACCTACGACAAACAGTTGCGCCGACTTTGTTGCCTGATTTGCAAGAAGGGCAAGCACGGCCGAATCCCCCGCGCACGAGGTAAACAACGAGAAGAATGATGGCAGCTGGTACAACAAATAGAAATAATTCGCCTGCGGTCACGCCCTGATACATATTTCTACTTTCGTCTGTGAACTTTTCGGCGCAAAGTGTTCTGCGTCCTGTAACAAAAATACTTGTGTATGACGCGGTAATCCTGATTTCACTCACTATTCGTCATCTAGTGTGTGAGCAACCGAATCTTTCTGGGGGTAACCATGGATCCTATTCTTGGCGGCGGAATCGTGTGGCTGTTTCTGTGCTTCTTAATCGGCATGTACGCACGCGGCAAGGGTCGCAGCGGTCTGGGTTTCTTTCTGCTCTCCGTGGTGCTTTCGCCGCTGATTGGCTTCATCATCGCGCTGATCGTTGCGCCGATTAAGAAGAACTAGTTCCCGACGTATCCGACTGGTTCACCCGGTGACAATCGGATGCCTTCCGGCGCAGCATCCGCATCAACGAACGTCATGTCGCGCGGGTTCACTCCGTGCCCCCGCGCCCAGAGGTCGAGCCAGCCATCGCCCCAGCCGTTCCACATGATGCAGTTGCTCACTGTGCTGTCGGCTTCGATGATGCAGTAGCGACCTTCACGTTCGCCGCAGTTACTGGTGAGGCACAGTCGCGAGTCACTCGCTGATCTGGAGCTCAACCCGAGCTTGGCGCTCGCCAGGTACTCGTTTACGTGGGATGCTTTGCAGTCAGCATCGCAAGCGATCGGTTCCGGACTCGGCTCGGCCGAAACCTCAGGTGTCGCTGTCTCATCTGGCACGGCAGGAGCTTCGGTGGCATCACTAGGTGTTGACTCGGCATCGGCCTGGGCATCCACGGTCGCCGAGACTTGAGCACGAGGATCAACGGCACCATTTGTCATGGCTACGGCTCCCCCAATACCACCGCC
>JBDKLU010000087.1:0-7327 GCA_039795475.1 Actinomycetota bacterium
GGTGCTGGGTCACACAGAGACGCGCCTAGCCCTCGTCGGGCTCGACGCCCAACCGCAACCGGCAACGCTGACGCGTTGCTCAGCGGTCGGGGCCCGGTCGATCTCCCCGCGGGGCGAATAAAAAAGAAGCCCCCATGAAGGGGACTTCTTTACTTATGTAGGCCCCGTCGGGCTCGAACCGACGACCCACGGATTAAAAGTCCGTTGCTCTACCAACTGAGCTAGAGGCCCGCACCATAAATGGCACTCATCCATTCTAGAGTCCGTCATCACTGGTGAATGAACGAGGCGGTGTCGGCGAGAATGGAAGGGTGAACTTTCATCGGCCAGCACTCTTCGAGGGGCACGAGTTTGCCGCCTTTCAGGGTTCAGCCGATCCGGCCGAGGTCAGTGCGCTCGCACACGAGACCGCGACGCTACTGCTCGCGCATGTCAAGAACGCGCCAGCCGAGGTCGTGGATCGGGCAATCGAACTCACCGACGAGAACGGCTTGGACATCGCAGCTGAGCTCTGGTCGAAAACCTCTGCCCACTCACTGCCCGGAAGTCTCTGGCGTCTGTATTTGATGCGGGCGTACATCCGTCAGCAGCCTGAATACACGAGCGATGTGTACACGCGAGGGGCGTCGGCTTTGCACACTGCTGACCCCGTCGTGGCAGGAGTGGCGGCGCCCACCGGCCCCGATGAGATCCGTGCTCTCGCTGACCAGATTCTGCGTGGCGCGTTCGAAGGAAACTTCGGTCTGGCATTACAACGCACTGCAGCTTTTTGCCGTGTGAGCGCAGCAGGCTGCCTCAGCCTCGCCGACGAATATGAGCGTTTAGGCA
Organism: Actinomycetota bacterium; assembly: GCA_039795475.1. Taxonomy (GTDB): domain Bacteria; phylum Actinomycetota; class Actinomycetes; order Actinomycetales; family Microbacteriaceae; genus CAIOLM01. The sequence continues at coordinate 829 of JBDKLU010000087.1, forward strand.
CTCACGACAAGGTGGACTACCTCACCACACAAGCCGTGACTCTGAGCACGACGGCCTCAGAACTATCGCAGTGTGCCCGCTTGTGGAGCGCCGGGTCGCTCACATAGACGGTGGTTTAGAATTGGATAGCCGGGCCGCAGTAACCCCGGGCTCCAAAATTCGCCGCTGCGAGCGGCCTTCCGCCGAGAGGCGTTCATCTGCGGCTCGGTTTTTACTACCCGAATCGACCCGAGATGTAGTCTTCGGTTGCCTGAACGGACGGCTTCTCGAAAATTGTCGTTGTGTCATCGAATTCGATGAGCTTGCCGGGTTCACCGGTACCGGCAATGTTAAAGAACGCCGTCTTGTCTGACACGCGCGACGCCTGTTGCATGTTGTGCGTCACGATGACGATCGTGTACTCGGTCTTGAGCTCCTCGATGAGGTCCTCGATGGCAAGTGTTGAGATGGGGTCAAGTGCGGAACAGGGCTCGTCCATGAGTAGCACGTCGGGTTTGACGGCAATGGCGCGAGCAATGCACAAACGTTGCTGCTGACCGCCTGAGAGGCTCGACCCGGGCTTATCGAGGCGATCCTTGACCTCATTCCACAGGTTCGCACCTTGCAGGGATTCTTCAACGATGATGTCTGCATCGGATTTTGCAATGCGGGTGTTATTGAGCTTCACACCTGCGAGAACATTGTCACGAATCGACATGGTGGGGAACGGGTTGGGTCGCTGGAAAACCATACCTACCTGACGGCGAACGAGAACGGGGTCTACGTTGTCTGCGTACAGGTTGTCTCCATCGAGCAGTACTTCACCTTCCACACGAGCGCCGGGGATGACCTCGTGCATTCGGTTGAGCGTGCGCAGGAAAGTTGACTTACCGCAACCGGAGGGGCCAATGAATGCGGTAACGGTGCGGGGTTCGATTGATAGTGAGACATCTTTGACAGCAAGGAATTTGCTGTAGTAGACGTTCAGATCACGAACTTCAATGCGCTTAGACACGGGTCATCCTTAGGGGTTAGCGGCTGCCCTTAGGGGCAAGAAATTTAGCGAGAAGGCGGGCAATGAGGTTGAGTGCCATCACGATGAGCATCAGGACCAGCGCACCGGTCCAGGCGCGATCAATGTATGCCTGGGCGTCCGCTCCTTGGTTCGCGTATTGGGTATACACATACACGGGCAGAGTGGTCATACGGCCGTCGAACAAGTCCCAGTTAACACTGGTGCTCAATCCCGCAATGATGAGCAAGGGTGCGGTCTCGCCGATGATTCGAGAGATGGCGATGACGACACCAGTGATGATGCCGGCGATTGAAGTGGGAAGTACGACTTTCAAAATGGTCAGCCATTTAGGCACGCCGAGAGCGTACGAGGCTTCACGCAGTTCGTTGGGCACGAGTTTGAGCATTTCTTCAGTCGATCGCACAACGACGGGGATCATCAGCAGAGAGAGCGCAACCGCGCCGCCAATGCCGAATCGAATTCCAGGTCCAAAGAAAATCGCGAAGAGCGCAAATGCGAACAAACCAGCAACGATTGACGGGATGCCCGTCATGACATCGATGAGGAAGGTGATCGCTTTTGCCAGGCGACCCTTTCCGTACTCGACTAGGTAGATTGCGGTCAAGATTCCGATGGGAATTGAAATGATGGACGCTGCGGAGGTCACTTCGAGCGTTCCGATGATTGCGTGTAAACCACCGCCACCAGCGCCGACAACATTGCGCATGGATTCACTAAAGAATTGAGGATCGAATCGTCTGATGCCATTACTAATCGTCATGATGACGATTGAAAGAAGAGGTATCAACGCGAGGATGAAAGCGCCGAACAGGACCGAAGTGACGAGTCGGTCGACAGCCTTGCGGGCTCCTTCAACAATTCGGCTCAGAGTAAAAGCTAAAGCAACGTAAACGATGACTGCGAGGACAAAGGCAGGAACCCACTTGAAACTTTGACTGATTCCCGAGACGAACAACAGCCAGAAGAATGCAAACGAAATCAGGACGGAAAGCACTCCCGTTGCCCAGAGAGTTCGCACTGAAACATGCCGCCGTGAATTAGTGAAAGAGGTCGTCGTACTGCTCATCAGTTAGCTCCTGAGAATGCGTTGCGGCGATTGATGATGACGCGAGCGATGGAGTTCACAATCAATGTGATAACGAAAAGGATCAGGCCTGTTGCGATAAGCACGTTGACCCCAATCCCGCTGGCGTCAGGGAAGTTCAAAGCGATGTTTGCAGCAATCGTTGTCGGATTCTGAGACTGGAGCAGCGCAAACGAGATCACCACGGAGGGGGAGAGGACCATGGCCACAGCCATCGTTTCTCCCAGCGCGCGACCCAAACCGAGCATAGTTGCAGAAATAATTCCTGCTCGACCGAAAGGAAGTACCGCAGTTTTAATGACTTCCCACTTGGTAGCACCAAGAGCTAGCGCTGCTTCCTCGTGCAGTCGAGGTGTTTGAAGAAAAACTTCACGACACAGCGCAGTAATGATCGGCATGATCATCACTGCGAGAACGATTGCGACAGTGAGCACGGTGCGACCAGTTCCTGAAACGGGACCAGCAAAAAGCGGGAACCATCCGAAGTTATTGACGAGCCAGGCGTAATAAGGCTGCACGAATGGAGCTAAAACTGTGATGCCCCAGAGCCCATAAACAACCGAGGGAACGGCGGCCAAAAGGTCAATGATGTATCCGAGGCCCTGCGAAAGCCGTCGCGGTGCGTAGTGAGAGATGAACAGGGCGATGGCGATGGAAATGGGTAACGCGATAACGAGCGCTAGAGCGGCCGCCCACACGGTTCCGAAAATGAGTGGTCCGACATAGTCCCAAAGTGTGTGAGCGCCAGAGCCGATATCTTCCGGCGTTGCGTTGATCGCAGGCAAACTCTGGGCTACAAGGAAGACCGCAACCGCTGCGAGTACCAGCAAGATGACGATGCCCGAAATGAGGGCGAGGTTCGAAAAGACCCGGTCGCCGAGGCGACTCTTTATTCGACTAGCCGTCGGTGCAATGTTGGTCACAAATCATTCTTATCGTATTGGCGGAGACATGGGAAATGCCCGGTTCCGGAATTCACGAGGAGTTCCAGAACCGGGCACTTAGCGGTCAACTACTTGATTGTTGCGACAATCGCCGTAGCCTTTGCGGACAGCTCAGCGGTGAGCGGAGCGGAGCCTGCAGCCTTAGCGGCGACAGCCTGTCCTTCAGGGCTGACCAGGTAGGTTACGTAGGCCTTGACGAGCGGTGCAAGCTTGGCGTCTGCGTAGGTCTGGCAGCCAATGATGTAGCTCACGAGCACCAGCGGGTAGTGGGTCGAGTCAGCAGTGGTGCGGTTGATCTTGAAGGCGAGGTCTGCCTTGTCGCGTCCTTCTACGACGGTCGACTCTGCAACAACCTTGGCTGCGCCTTCAGCGGTAGGCGCAACAAACTTGTCGCCAACCTTGATGTTTGCGACGCCGAGTCCGCCAGCCTTGGAGAGGTCAGCGTAACCGATGGTTCCGTTACCGCCCTTGACAGCGGAGACAACACCCGAGGTGCCCTGTGCGCCTTCACCGGTGGTACCGGGGAAAACGTCAGCAGCCTTTTCTGCCCAAGCAGCCGGAGCAACCTTGTTCAGGTAGTCAGTGAAGTTCTTGGTGGTGCCAGACTTGTCCGAGCGGTGAACAGCGGTGATTGCCAGGTTGGGAAGAGTGGTACCAGGGTTCAGTGCCGCGATAGCTGCATCGTTCCACTTTGTGATCTTGCCAAGGAAGATGTTGGCGAGAGTTGCAGCATCGAGGTTGAGCGACTTGACGCCTTCAACGTTGTAGATGACGGCAATCGGGGAGATGTAGTTAGGAACCTCGAAGGGGAGCGTGCTCGGTGCGCAACCAGCGAACGTCTTGCTGAGTTCTTCATCGCTCAGGTACGAGTCGGTACCAGCGAATGCGACTCCACCAGCAATGAACTGGGTGCGGCCTGCGCCCGAACCTGCGGGGTCGTAGGTAACGTTTACTTTTTCGTTTGCGGTCTGGAAGGCGGCAATCCAGCTTTCCTGAGCGCTGCCCTGTGCGGACGAGCCTGCTCCGGCGATGTCACCAGACAGTGAAGGCGTGTTGCCTCCACCCGAGCAAGCGGAGAGGAGAAGAGCGGAAACGGCAACTGCCGAGGCGATAGCCGCAGTGCGGCCAAAGCGGGTCATCTTCACGATGTGATTCCCTTTCGTGGGGTTCATGTTTAGTCGCGTTTGCAACTGTTAAAACGATAAGCGCATGAACGACGCTAAAAGTCCGTTAAAGGTTAACGGAAGGTTAACTCGAAACGAATGTGTGTCAATAACTGTGTGAAACCTGAACGTTTCTGTCACACAAGTGAATCATGGGTTTCCACCGAGATAATTGGCGACCGCGGATCATGAAGTCGCAGGTGCACAACAGTGAAGGACGCAGTGTCGAGTTCAGCAGAATGAGTGAGTGCAAAAGTAGGTTCTGTTCCGGTGGCGTCGATGATTTCATCGAGCAGAACCGGGATAACGGGCCCGTGACTGCAGATGATCGCGTTCTTCTTCTTGTGCAAGCGGCGATCGATGAGCTCAGTAATTTCTTGGCTAGGGCCTGTGAACCGGTGCTGTGAAATATTGTCCGTGTCGACTACTTTTCGTTTGCTTCGAATGGCGTAGGGGTCGATCGTCTGCAGGCAACGAATACTCGAGCTGCTGATCAGCTTCGTTGGTGCCCATGCCGCCAGCGACTCCACAATGTCTTCGGCTTGGCGTCGGCCTCGCTCGGCTAAGGGACGACGTTGGTCAGCATCGAGAAAGGTGAGTGGGTCGAGTGCCTTGGCATGGCGCAACAGGATCAAGGCAAAACTACGGTGAGCATCTGTCTCAACGAGCTGCTCAAAACGCTTAAGCACTTCCCTGTCCAGGTCATAAGTGAGATCTTTAGCAACTTTGTGTATCGGCACCCATCGAACCGAGGCGACTTCTTCATTTGGGGCAAACGTCGAAGCTTTCACTGCTTCATCATCAACTTCTGCCGCCCAGTAATGAACCTCTTTGGTCTTGCCATTGGCAAGAGGATAAGTAGTCAGTCCCAGTGGTGCACCCAGTCGAATTGATAGCCCGGTTTCTTCCCAGGTCTCTCGAACTGCACACTGGGGAAGAGACTCACCTGGATCGAGTTTGCCTTTTGGAAACGTGTCATCTTTTTGCGCCGTGCGATGGATGACGAGCAGGTGAATGATTCCTTTGATTTCGCGCCAACAAACTGTTCCTGCCGCATAAATCGTGGAAGGGTTTTTCGTGCTCAACGTGCAGCCCCGGTTCGTCGTTTCTTGGATGCTATGCGGCTCATCAAGGTGTCTTGCAAATCGGCAAGCGGCGCACCTGAAGAGTCAAGGTGGTGACGAATCCACTCTCCATCTGCATTCAACGCCCACGAAGCAGTTTGCTCAGACATCGCGATGTTGAACATTTCATCGAGCTCGTCGATGTGCTCTTGAGAGGTGAGTCGAACGAGTGCCTCAACGCGACGATCAAGATTTCGGTGCATCATGTCTGCACTTCCGATATACACCTGTGGTTCGCCCGCATTGTCGAAGCTGAACACCCGCGAGTGCTCGAGGTAGCGGCCGAGAACTGAACGAACCCGGATGTTCTCGCTCAGGCCAGGCACGCCAGCTTTCAGTGAGCAAATCCCTCGAACTAAGACATCGATCGACACGCCTGCCTGGCTCGCCCGGTAGAGGGCGTCGATGATCTCCTCGTCGACCATCGAGTTGATCTTGATGCGGATGCCGCTGCGCAGTCCAGCAGCCGCATTCTTAGCCTCGGTCTCGATGAGCTTGAGCAAGCCCTTGCGTAGGTGAAGCGGGGCGACAAGGAGGCGTTTGAATTTTTTCTCGATGGCGTATCCAGAGAGTTCATTGAAAAGTCGAGTCAGGTCTTTGCCCACTTGAAGGTCATCGGTGAATAGGCCAAAGTCTTCGTACAAGCGACTCGTCTTGGGGTTGTAGTTACCCGTACCGATGTGGCTGTAGTGCCTAAGTACTCCCTTTTCGTGGCGAATCACGAGCGCGAGTTTGCAGTGTGTTTTGAGCCCGACCAAACCGTAAACAACGTGTACGCCAGCCTTTTCCAGCTTTCGAGCCCAGCTGATGTTTGCCTCTTCATCAAATCGAGCCTTGATTTCGACCAGCGCGAGCACCTGCTTGCCTCGCTCGGCTGCGCTAATCAAAGCGTTGACAATGGGGCTGTCGCCGGAGGTGCGATACAGGGTTTGCTTGATTGCGAGAACGTTCGGATCGGCGGCGGCCTGCTCGAGGAATGCCTGCACGCTGGTGGAGAAAGATTCGTAGGGGTGGTGAACCAAAATATCTTGACGACGGATTGCGGCAAAGATGCTTTCGTCGGAGTCATCTGATCCTTGCAAGGCGACGGCCGTGCGCGGAACATGGGGCGCGAACTTGAGGTCGGGGCGCTTGAGGCCGGCGATTTCGAACAGACCACCGAGGTGCAG
>JBDKLU010000088.1:0-6165 GCA_039795475.1 Actinomycetota bacterium
GGAATGGGTAAGAACGGATACGGCAACCTCATTGCCGCACCCGTTGCAAAGCGAGTGCTAGAGGCGGTGCTTAACAAATGAGGCCAGCTGCAGGAATGAACTTCGGCGGACGATACGAGCTTGAATCTCGGATCGCGGTCGGTGGCATGGGTGAGGTTTGGAATGCCGTCGATACGGTCATTGGCCGTCAGGTTGCCATCAAGATTTTGAAGGACGAGTACCTCGGTGACCCGGGCTTCCTCGAGCGTTTCCGCGCCGAAGCTCGTCACGCGGCACTCGTCAACCACGAGGGCATCGCCAACGTCTACGACTATGGCGAAGAAAACGGCAGCGCATTCCTCGTGATGGAGCTCGTGCCCGGTGAGCCGCTCTCCTCGGTTCTCGAACGCGAGCACTCGCTGTCCATCGACAAGGTTCTCGACGTTGTGGCACAGACCGCCGCTGCTCTGCAGGCTGCCCACGCTGCTGGTCTCGTTCACCGAGACATCAAGCCCGGCAACATGCTGATTACTCCCGAGGGTCGCGTCAAAATCACCGACTTCGGTATCGCTCGCATCGCCGACCAGGTTCCGCTGACAGCCACAGGCCAGGTCATGGGAACCGTGCAGTACCTCTCGCCCGAGCAGGCCAGCGGTCAGCCGGCAAGCCCGTCGACCGACATTTACTCACTGGGCATCGTTGCTTACGAGTGCCTAGCCGGTAAGCGTCCGTTCTCTGGCGAATCGCAGGTAGCGATCGCCATGGCGCAGATCAACGACACTCCTCCTCCGCTTCCCGAGACGATCGCGGAGCCCGTTCGCAACCTCGTCATGTCGTCGATTGCCAAAAAGCCGCAAGATCGTCCGACCTCGGCAGCCCACTTGGCTCGAGCCGCCCAGGCACTGCGTCGCGGAGACCTACAAGGTGCTGCCGCCTCGGTTGCTGCCGTCCTCGGCACAAACCACGTCGATGACGCCACCATGGTCATGCCGCGCACGGCAGCTACCGGTGCAACCACGGTGTTGAGCATCCCGAATGCTCCCGACGAGGTTGCTGCTCCCAAGAAGCGCAGCCCGTGGACGTGGCCTCTGGTTGCACTATCTGGTGTGCTTTTGATCGTTCTCGTCGGATCGGTAATCGCGCTTCTGGCCGGAGGCGGTTCAACGCCGAACCCGACCAACAGCACCGAGACCTCGTCACCAACTCCAACCCCGACGCCAAGCCCGACCTCAACAGCCGCAGCCATCAACCTGGCCGACTACAAGGGTCAGCAGGCTGATGAAGTTGTTTCCTCGCTCAAGGCACTTGGCTTTACGAAGGTCACTTCGGTGGCAAAAGACATGGCTCCCAACGAAAACCTCGTCGGTACGGTTTACGACATCAAGCCCAACGGTGTCGCACCCATCGCTTTCTCAACTCCGATTGTCGTCACCTACTACGACGCCATCCCGATCATCGCTGCTCCCGGTGCACCGCAGATCACCTCTGGTGCGGTCACAGCCGGAAGCCCGGTCACGATTTCATGGGCGAGCCAGGACTTCTCCAACTTCTGCCCGGCTAAACCCACGACGTCGCTCAGCGGTTTCATCGTCACCTACTCCGGCACATCGGTCACCAAGGGTGCAAGCTCACGCACCCTGGTCATTGATGGCAGCGAGATTGTCTCGGGAGACCACTTCACCGTGTACCTCACCGTGCAGTGTGGCGCTCTGAACTCGCCCAAGTCAGCGCCGCTCGACATCTCGGTTCCCTAAGGACTCATCGATGATCACATCGGGTGAGTTGTTTGCCGGACGCTATCGCGTCGGCGAGCAGCGACCCGATGTGGCATTCGTCGACAGCTTTGAGGCACTCGACGAGAAGCTTCACCGCCGGGTGATTGTCACCGTGGTCAAAGAGCGCTTTGCGTCCAACCCGGTATTTGTTGAGAAGTTCACCCGTCACGCCCGTGCCGGACTGTCTTTAGTGCATGCGGGATTAGCTCGCACCTACGACGTGGGAACCGATGCAGCAAGCTCAGCCGCGTACATGATTTCGGAAGCGTTCAGCGGCGAAACTCTGCACTCACGACTCAAGGCCGGAGCACTCGATGTGCACACCGCCGCCGCCTACCTTCGACACATCGCTCTTGGTCTCGACTACGCGAACTCACAGGGTCGCCACCACTTCGGTCTCAACCCGCGAAACATCTGGCTGACCTCCGGAAATAAAGCAGTCGTGGCCGGTCTCAACATGAGTGCCTTAGCTGCAGAAACCGCTCCAAGCGCCGACTTCCTTGCTTCCGCTCTGAACACTTCTGGTTATCTCGCACCTGAACAGATTCTCGGTCAGCCGACGAGTTCGGCAACTGACGTGTACGCACTCGGTCTCATTTTGAGCGAGGCGCTGTGTGCACGACCCACGTGGGACAAAAACCTGCGGGCGGATGCCCTCACCGCACGCGCTGCAACCAGCCCGGTTCTTCCGGGCACGGTGATCGCAACCATCCCGGCTGAAATCGATGCCCTCATTGCCTCCTGCACCCAGCCTGTTGCAGCGCATCGCGAGGTGACGTTTGCGAGTTTTGCCGAGATTCTCGATGGTTTCATTAACCCGACGGCGCCGATTCCCGAAACCGCTCCGTCGCTCGTACTGGCAGAGACCGTCGCATTCACTCCTCAAACGAGTAACCAGTCCGAGGCAGCCGTGGCTTCGAGTGTTCCAGCAGGCGTGAACCCCGACCTCGCAAAGGTATTTCCCGGTGCTTCGCTGAGTACTCGCGAATTCACTCTCGCTGAGTTCACCGCTGGTCGAGACCCTCGTCGATTTGTGGCTCTTCTGGCCACCATGGTTGGTGTTGTCGTCGCACTCGCGACGGCCATCTTGGTTGTTGTGAGTCTGATGCCGGCGAATGTCGTGCCAGAAACCACGCGTGCAGTACCCGGGGTGCTTGGCCAGAGCTATGACGAAGCTGCTGCTGCAGTAACCGCCGCTGGTCTTACGCCGGTTCGTGTCGATGCAACATCCGCAAGTATCGAAGCCAACAAAGTCATTTCCGTGACGCCAAGCGTGGGAACGAAACTTGAGATTGGTTCGAAAGTCACGCTGAGCGTTTCACTCGGTAACCAGATGAACACGGTGCCTAACCTGGTCGGAATGTCATTCAACTCGGCAAAGAACTACCTTCTGAAAGCAGGCTTTGTTCTCGGCACCGTGACCGATGTCGACCACGGTGGCACGATCAAGGGAAACATCGTTGCGACCAAACCCGCAGCAGGCGAGAGTGCGGCGGCGGGCTCAACAATCGATCTTTCTCGCGCAAGCGGCAACATCAAGCTGCCCAATCTGGTCGGTAAGACCGTGACGGAAGCGACCGCAGTGCTCTCCGGACCTGACTATTCGATTACCCCGCGACTCGTTGCCGACCCCAGCTGCCGAGGAACATCGCCCGTTACGGTTAGCTCGCAATCAGCCGGTCCTGGTGTTGTGCCGTCAACCACCAAGGTCACACTGACCTACTGCACGGGCTCTTAGGTTTACGCCTAAACGGAGTGCGTGATGAGCGGGCTCTTTGTGAGCGCGAGCTTTCCGGCTCCGGTAATGCCCACAACCTCGAGCCAGTTTCCGAGCATGGTGTAGCCACCCTCGGTGAGAACCGATTCGGGGTGGAACTGAACACCAAAGATCGGTGCACTCGCGTGACGCAGACCCATGATGACGCCACCTGCGGTGCGGCTGGTGACAACAAGATCGTCTGGAACTGTCGAGTCAACAACGGCAAGCGAGTGGTAACGGGTGGCCGTGAACGGCTGAGGAACATTCGCGTAGAACGAGCTGCCGTCATGGGTCACGGGCGAAGTTTTGCCATGCATGAGTTCTTCTGCATTTGTCACGGTCGCGCCGAAAGCCTCACCGATTGCTTGGTGTCCGAGGCACACGCCCAGGAGCGGAATGCCAAGACGAGCTGCTGTTTTTACCGTCTCAATGGAAACGCCAGCGTCGGCTGGTGTGCCCGGACCTGGGGACACCAGGATTCCGTCGTACTCGCGAAGAGTCTCTTCGAGCTTGTCGAGAGGGATGTCGTCATTGCGCACCACAGTCGTGACAGCGCCCAGCTCTTGGAGATATCCGTTGAGCGTGTAGACAAAGCTGTCGTAGTTGTCGATAACGAGGATGCGCTTCACTTAACCAACCGCCGGGTCCGTGCGAGAGATGAGATCGTCAATGGCGGGAAATGCGAACATCATCAGGAGCGTCACAACAATGATTGCTCCTGCGACAAGCATAGTTACCCTTGCCCAGGTCGGGCCGGGCAGTAGTCGCCACAGTGCTGCGTACATTTATGCCTTCGCCTTCATGGGGATGATCTCAGGGAATGGTCCGGCGTTGAGCGGGCGCCACGAGTCGTAAACGGCGTAAACCGCAATGCGTTCCGTGTTGTCATCCTGCGGACTGCAGGTCGTGATGGTCAGAATCGACTGTCCGGGAACAGCTTCGCTGGTTGTGCCAGGAATCGGATTGAGAACATCGACGGATGTCGGAAGCACGTACTCGATGTTGCGAACGGTGTACATGTAGTACCCATCCTGAGTCTCGAGGTAGATGTTGTCGCCGGTTCGAATGATTTGAGCTTGCTTGAAGTTGCTTCCCCAACCACCGCGGTGCACTGCGAGCGCAAAATTGCCAGCTTCGCCGGGCATAGCCGAATCGGGATAGTGTCCGAAGAAACCACGGTTGAGAGTAATCGTAGGAACAACGCTCTCTTTGACGCTGCGCGCGCTGTTGACGCCAAGGCGTGGGATGTAAATGACGGCGATGGTCTGACCGGAACCAACGCGCCTCGCAACGGGCGCAGCACCGAAGTCTTTTTCGACTGGCTCAGAACCAGGCGTCGGTGGGGCCCAGCGTGAGGCCTCGGCCGCAGCTGCACGGCTCGCGGAGATTGCCGTCATCGAGTCATTGATCCAGAGTTGCCAACCCAAGAACAGCAGAATCAATACGCCGATCGTGATGAGGATTTCACCAAAGACGTTGATGATGCTCAACGTTTTACGACTGGCCATAGTGGCATCAGTCTACTTGCGAGCACTACCTCAGGCTGGGTGCAGGCTGGGGGCGACGGCTATACTTGCTCATTATGGCTAAGACCAAAACTCCCAAAGTTCGCGCATCCAAGAAGTCGACCTCGGAAACCCCCAACCCGGCGTGGTTCAAGCCCGTTATGTTCGGCTTCATGCTGCTGGGTCTCGCGTGGATCATCGTCTTCTACATCAGCCAGGCAACGTTGCCGGTGGCTGCACTGGGTCAGTGGAACATCCTCGTTGGATTCGGAATCGCCTTCATTGGCTTCCTCATGACCACGAAGTGGCGCTAGACGCCAAAATTACACGCGTGTAATTCTCCACTTGTTGATAAAAACTGTGGATAACTTTCGCGCACGCTAGCCGACGATAATCGGTGCGTGTGATAGCGCAATCATCAACAAAACGACGGTGAAGCCCGCGAGCATCCAGTTTTGATTGCGTCGCCAGTTACGGCCCCAGGTCGAAACAAAGATCCCGCCGACGATGGCGCCGCCAATGAGGCCGCCCAGGTGGGCCTGCCAAGAAATCCCAGCTCCGGGGATAAATCCAATCACCAAGTTGATGCCGATGAGCACCAAAAGCTGCGACATATCCCCGCCACGCTTGCGATGAATAACCACATACGCAGCCATGAGACCAAAGATTGCGCCGGATGCGCCGATCATCGCGTTGGGAATGGTTGCCGGATCGATGACAGCCCACAAAAAGACACCGATTGACCCGGCCAGCCCTGAAAGCATGTACAGCGCAAAGTAGCGAGCGCGGCCCAGCATCGTTTCAAGAACTTGGCCGAACATCCACAACGTGAACATGTTGAGCAACAAGTGCAGTGGCAGACTGCCGAAGAAATCGCCCGAACCTGTCGAATGCGCGAACATCGCGGTGATCATGCGCCACGGTTCGTATGGAACTCCCTGGTTCGCGAACTCACCAAACGAGTAAATCGGTGAATAGAGCAAGGCGTCCGTTGCGTTCAGGCCAGGAATCACCTGCAACAGGTACACAAAGACGCACACCCCCATGATCGACAGAGTGACCACGGGGGTGTTCGTTCCGCCAACGCGGAGCGAAAAGCGACGAGACAAATTAGGCCGCGACGATGTCGATGGACTCGATCACAACC
>JBDKLU010000089.1:0-5335 GCA_039795475.1 Actinomycetota bacterium
CCGCCTTGCGCTGTGCGGGATCGCTGCACAGTACGAGGATCGAGGGGCCAGCTCCAGAAACCACTGCCGCGTATCCGGCTTCACGAAGTTTGGTGAACAGCGTGAACGTCTCGGGCATTGCCGAGCCGCGGTAGTCCTGGTGAAGTTTGTCTTCGGTTGCGACGAAGAGACGCTCGGGGCTCTGGGTGAGCGCAGCAACGAGCAGCGAGGAACGAGACACGTTGAAGATGGCGTCTTCGTGGGGGACGTTCTCGGGCTGCAGCGAGCGAGCGAGCTTGGTTGACATCGTGAACGAGGGGACGAGCACGAGCGGAGCGACACCGCGGTGCACCATGAGCTTTTCGTGGTGAGCGCCGTTGTCGTCCATCCACGCGATAGTGAGTCCGCCGAAAAGTGCCGGTGCGACGTTGTCGGGGTGGCCTTCCATGTCGGTGGCAAGAGTGAGCAACGTCTGCGGTTCAAACTCGACGATGCCTTCGAGCAGACCGACCGCAGCCATCAAGCCCGACACGATTGCAGCACTGGATGAGCCCATGCCGCGGCTGTGCGGGATGTTGTTGTGCGCGCGCAGGTTGAGGCCAGGCATTGGTTGCTTGGCCCACTCAAAAGCGTGAGCAATCGCCTGCACAACGAGGTTTGTTTCGTCGGTCGAAACGGGTGCAGCCGAGTCGGCAGCACCCTGACCGATGATTTCGACGGTGGCTCCGGGAGCCTCGCGAACAGTAACTTCAAGCTCGTCGTAGAAAGACAGAGCCAGCCCGAGGGTGTCGAAGCCCGGTCCGAGGTTCGCGCTGGTCGCGGGAACTCGAACGCTGACGCGTCGACCCATCGGAATCATTACTGCAGGCCGCCCTTTTCGAGTCCGAGGACTCCTGCAACCTCGTCAACATCAACCGAAACAACGGTCGGTTCAACCTGCGATCCGTCTTCTTTACGAAGTGCCCACTGCGGGTCTTTCAGACCGTGACCGGTGACTGTGAGAACAACCGTCGAACCGGCAGGGATCTGACCAGCTTCAGCGCGCTCGAGCAGACCGGCAACCGAGATGGCCGATGCGGGCTCGACGAAGATGCCGACCTGAGCCGAAAGAATGCGCTGTGCCTTGAGGATGGTCTCGTCGTCGATAGCGCCGAAGTATCCGTTGGTGTTGTCGCGTGCGGTGAGTGCAAGCTCCCACGAAGCGGGGTTACCGATGCGGATGGCTGAAGCAATCGTGTCGGGGTCTTTGACCGGGTGACCGACAACAATCGGTGCCGAGCCAGCAGCCTGGAAACCGAACATGCGCGGAAGCTTGGTGGTGACGCCACGAGCGAGCTCTTCTGCGTATCCACGGCTGTAGGCGGTGTAGTTACCGGCGTTGCCGACGGGCAGGAAGTGGAAGTCAGGCGCGTCTTCAAGAACGGTAACAACCTCGAACGCGGCAGTCTTCTGACCCTCGATGCGGTCATTGTTGACCGAGTTCACCAGGTGAACCGGGTAGTTGTTTGCCAGGTCACGAGCGATGTCGAGGCAGTCGTCGAAGTTTCCCTTGAGCTGGATGAGCTGACCGTTGTGTGCAACAGCCTGGCTTAGCTTGCCCATAGAAATCTTGCCCTCGGGTACGAGCACAGCGGCAGTAATGCCAGCGTGTGCTGCGTAAGCAGCGGCCGATGCCGAGGTGTTTCCGGTGGATGCACAAATGATCGCCTTGGCACCGTGCTCGACTGCCTTAGAGACAGCCATGGTCATTCCACGGTCCTTGAACGAACCGGTGGGGTTCATGCCCTCGTACTTGACGAAAACCTTGGCGCCGGTCATTGCCGAAAGCGCGGGTGCGGGAAGGAGCGGCGTGCCACCCTCACCGAGGGTTACGACCGGGGTCTTGTCGCTCACGTCAAGACGGTCTGCATATTCGCGGAGAACTCCGCGCCACTGGTGTGCCATTAGGCTCCTTCAACTCGTAGGACTGAGACAACCGCGCTAACTACGGGGAGTTTGCTCAGTGCCAAAACGGTGGCAGCCAAATCAGACTCACGAGCCTCATGGGTACCAATAACTAGCGTAGTAGTCGCTGCTTTATTGACAGGACCGCTCGCCGGAACGAAAACGCCTTGTTCAACAAGTTCAACCGAGACGTTGTGGTCGTGGAAGACGCCAGCAACCGTGGCCAGCACTCCCGGCTGGTCTGCAACGCGCAGAACAACGTGGTAGCTGGTCTCGATGTCTGAGATCGGCAGCAGGGGCAGACCAGCGTGCTTGGACTCCCCGAGGCCAGGGCCTCCCATGATGTGTCGACGAGCAGCCGAAACGACATCACCCATGACGGCGGATGCGGTTTCAGGGCCGCCTGCACCAGCACCGTAGAACATGAGACTGCCAGCGGCTTCTGCCTGCACGAATACAGCGTTGTTTGCCTTGTGAACTGATGCCAGCGGGTGTTCGCGCGGGATCAGAGCGGGGTAAACGCGAGCCGAGACGGCTTCTTTACCGGTCTTTTCGTCGGTGACGCGTTCGGCGATCGCCAAGAGCTTGATTACGAAACCTGCGTAACGAGCAAGCTCAACAACCTCAGCAGAAATGTCACGGATGCCCTCGCGATAAACCGACTCAAGCGGAACCTCGGTGTGGAAGGCGAGGCTCGCCAAGATGGACGCCTTCTGTGCGGCATCGAACGCGTCGACGTCTGCGGTGGGGTCTGCTTCGGCGTAACCGAGCTCGGTGGCCATAGCCAGCGCCGAGTCGAAGGAGTCTTTCTCGGAGTCCATGCGGTCGAGGATGTAGTTCGTCGTTCCGTTGACGATTCCCATGACGCGTTCGACGCGGTCGCCAGCGAGGCTGTCGCGCAACGGGCGAATGATCGGGATTGCGCCAGCAACGGCAGCTTCGTAATACAGCTGAGCACCCACGCGCTCAGCGGCATCGAAGAGCTCGGTGCCGTGGGTAGCCAGAAGTGCCTTGTTGGCGGTGACGACATCGGCGCCCGAGTTGAGTGCGAGCAGGATGTACTCGCGAGCAGGCTCAATGCCACCCATGACCTCGATGACGATGTCGGCACCTTGGATCAGGGCGCGGGCATCCGTGGTGAAAAGCTGAGCGGGCAGGTCAACCGGACGCTTGGCATCGAGGTTGCGAACGGCGATGCCGGTGAGCTCAAGACGAGCGCCGACGCGAGCAGCCAGCTCCTCATTGTGATCGAGCAGAATCTTGGCGACGTTTGCGCCCACGGTTCCGCCGCCGAGTAGTGCTACGCGCACGCTGCGATACTCGTTCATTTGTTTCCTCCGATGATTCCGGCGTCACGGGCCAGCAAGTCGGCTTCCGTTTCGCCACGCACGATGACTCGTGCTTCAGAGCCCGACACGGCGACAACCGCCGGACGAGCCAAATAGTTGTAGTTGCTCGAGAGCGACCAGCAGTACGCGCCGGTGGCAGCAACGGCGAGCAGGTCGCCAGGTTCGACATCTGCCGGCAGGTAGTCGGCGTTCACGACGATGTCGCCCGATTCGCAGTGCTTGCCGGCAACACGAACAAGCTGCCGATCTTCTGGCGAAATTCGGTTGGCGATACGCACGTGATAGTCGGCGCCGTACAAAGCTGGGCGAGCGTTGTCGCTCATGCCGCCATCAACGCTCACGTAGAGACGAGTAGCGGATGCACCATCAACCTCGAGCGTGACCTCTTTGGTGGTGCCCACAGAGTAGAGCGTGAAGGTCGAGGTGCCGATGACCGCGCGCCCGGGCTCAAACGCCATGACGGGCACAGGAATGTTTCGTGCGGCGCACTCACGCGCGACCGCGGCAGCAATCTCGTCGGCGATGGTCTCAATGTCGGTGGGCGCATCACCCGGCTTGTAGGCGATACCGAAGCCACCACCCAAGTTGAGTTCAGGAACAGGTGCGATTGCGTTGAGCGCAGCGTGCAGCTCAACCAGACGCGAAGCCGACTCGGCGAAGCCAGCGGTGCCATAAATCTGTGAGCCGATGTGGCAGTGCAAACCAACGAACTCGAGTTCGGGGTGCGTGCGGATCTCGGCGACGATGTCGGGGGCATCCGAAATGGTGACACCGAACTTTTGATCTTCGTGAGCCGTTGCCAAGAAGTCATGAGTGTTTGCGTGCACACCGCTGTTGACACGCAGACGCACGCGCTGGCGGCGACCAGCACTGCGGGCGGCATCGGCGACGCGCTCAATCTCCCAGTCGGAGTCAACGACGAGCGTGCCCACGCCGACGGCGACAGCGCGCTCAATCTCGGCGATGGACTTGTTGTTGCCGTGGAAGCCGATGCGGGCTGGGTCGATTCCGGCAGCGAGAGCCACCGCGAGTTCGCCACCGCTGGCGACATCCACGTACATGCCTGCGTCGACAACCCAGCGCACAACCTCGGTGCACAAAAACGCCTTGCCTGCGTAATAAACCTTGGCGCTCGAACCGACACGAGCAAAAGCCACATCAAATGCTTCGCGAACGCGGCGAGCGCGGGCTTTGGCGTGGTCTTCGTCGACGACGTAAAGAGGAGTCGAGAAGCGGTGAGCCAGCGCAGAGGCCGAAACTCCACCGACCGTGATTTCGCCGGAACCGTCGCGCGCGACCGAGTCGGCCCAGATGCCCGGCACGAGTGCGTTGGCATCAACCGATTCGTCAAGCCACGCGGGCGCCAGGGGGTTGGTCACAAGAGCCAAGTTTACCTGTCCTAGCATGGGGAGCATGACTTGTCTCGTTACCGGCGGCGCTGGGTACATCGGATCACACATTGTTGCGAGCCTTCAGGAGCACGGATACGCAGCCGTCGCTGTAGACAACATGTCGTCGGGCGTTGCCTCGCGCATCCCCGGTGTTCCCCAGCTCACTGCGGATATCAGCGCCGAAGCGAGCATCGAGGCGATGGCTAGCTTTATGCGCGAGCACGGTGTTACGGCCGTGATTCACACCGCTGCTCTCAAGAGCGTTCCCGAGTCGGTTAGCGACCCACTGAGCTACTACCGCGTCAACGTCGGCGGAACCGTGAACCTGCTTGAAGCGATGAAGCGTGCAGGAGTCTCGAACTTCATCTTTTCGAGCACCGCCGCCGTTTACGGAATGGCCAAGGGTGAAGTCACCGAGGAATCCCCCACCCTGCCAATCAACCCCTACGGCGAAACCAAGCTCGCTTGCGAAGACCTGCTTCGTGCCCTCAACGCCGTCGGTGAGGTTCGCGCCGCGAGCCTTCGCTACTTCAACGTTGCCGGCACCGCCACCGACGCTCTCGCAGACAACTTTGCCACCAACCTCATCCCCCAGGTGCTGCGTCGAATCGTTGACGGTCAAAGCCCCAAAGTATTCGGCGCGACCTTGGACCGTAACGGTCTACGCCCTGG
>JBDKLU010000090.1:0-2630 GCA_039795475.1 Actinomycetota bacterium
GGCAGACGCGGAGCACTCAAAATGCTTTGTTCGAAAGGACGTGTGGGTTCAAGTCCCACATCCGGCACCAATACGAAAAGGCTCCCAACCAGTACGATTGGGAGCCTTTTCGTTTGATTTAGCTGGCTTAGCGCTTGTACGCAGGAGCTGCCTGACCGTGTGCGTCACCGACGCGGTGAACGCGAAGGTCGTTCGTCGAGCCTGCGATTCCCGGCGGGGTGCCTGCGATGACGACAACCTTGTCGCCTTCGCTCGCGAGTCCTTGACCGAGAAGGATGTCATCGACCTGACCGAACATGTCATCCGTGTGGGTGACAGGGTCAACCAGGTACGAGGTAACACCCCATGAGAGGGCCATGCGGCGACGAATGGACTCGTGCGGGGTCAAGATGATCATCGGAATCTCGGTGCGCAGACGAGCCATACGGCGAGCTGAGTCACCCGATTCGGTGAAGACGCACAAGAACTTTGCGTCTACGAACTCCGCAACCTCTGCTGCTGCAAGAGTGATTGCTCCACCTTGTGTGCGTGGCTTGGTGCCAAGTGCAGGAATGCGGTCGAGGCCGTGCTCTTCGGTGGACTCGATGATACGCGCCATGGTCTTGACGGTTACAACTGGGTACTCGCCAACACTGGTCTCCCCCGAAAGCATGACTGCATCGGTGCCATCGAGCACGGCATTGGCGCAGTCGGAAGCCTCTGCGCGAGTTGGGCGAGGGCTTGTGATCATCGACTCTAGAACCTGAGTGGCGACGATGACAGGCTTTGCCCAGCGGCGTGCGAGCTCAACAGCGCGCTTCTGAACGATGGGAACAGCTTCGAGGGGCAGCTCAACACCGAGGTCACCGCGAGCAACCATGATGCCGTCAAATGCGTCGACAATCTCCTCGAGGTTGTCGACGGCCTGAGGCTTTTCAACTTTGGCAATGACGGGAAGGCGAACGCCCTCTTCATCCATGATTTCGTGTACACGATTGATGTCTGCTGCATCACGAACGAAGCTAAGTGCGATGAAATCGGCGCCAAGACGAAGACCCCAGCGGAGGTCAGCTTCGTCTTTGTCGCTCATCGCGGGAACGTTTACGGCTACACCGGGAAGGTTGATGCCCTTGTTGTTGCTGATGGGTCCAGCGACCTCAACCTTCGTGACGACACGTGTGCCGTCGGTCGACACAACGCGCAGAGCAACTTTGCCGTCATCAATGAGAAGTGGGTCACCGGGCTTAACATCGCCAGGCAGGCCCTTGTAGGTCGTCGAGGAAAGTTCCTTGGTGCCAACGATGTCTTCGATGGTGATGGTCAGTGTGTCGCCCTCAGCGAGGTCGTACGGTCCGCCCTCAAACTTGCCCAAACGAATCTTGGGGCCCTGAAGGTCTACAAGAACAGCAACCGAGCGTCCGGCATCGGCTGCCGCAGCACGTACATTGCGGTACACCTCTTCGTGGACGTCGTAGGTGCCGTGGCTGAGGTTCATGCGGCATACGTCAACACCGGCCTCAATAATGGCGCGGATGTTGTCATAGGAGGCTGTAGCCGGCCCAAGGGTGGCTACGATCTTCGCTCGTCTCATTTTTCCGTCTCTGTTTGTGGTGCTTATTTGGGTGTCTCTGGTGGAACGTTTAGATGCTGAAGGCGTGTGCATCAGCCTGAACTGGAGCCGGCAAGAAAGTACTGCCGTCCAAGTACGTATCTACAGCTGCTGCAACGCTACGACCCTCAGCGATTGCCCACACGATCAACGATGCCCCACGACCAGCGTCGCCGGCGACAAACACACCGGGTTCGTTGGTCGAGAAATCAGCGTTGCGGGCAAAGTTTCCGCTCTCACTCACGGAAAGATCCGATTGAGCGGCGATTTCATTGGCGTCTCCTCCAACGAAGCCCAGGGCAAGAAAAACGAAATCAGCAGGAATCTCGCGCTCTGTGCCAACCTTGGGGATGCGCTTTCCGTCAACGAAGTCCGTTTCAGCTACGCGCAAAGCGCGAAGTTTGCCGTTCTCATCGCCCAAGAACTCAACGGTCGATACGGTGTAGACGCGAGCACCCCCTTCTTCGTGAGCGCTTGCGATCTCAAAGACGTTGGGAACCATTGGCCAAGGCTGTGATTCGGGACGCGAATCCGCTGGTTTCTTGCCGATTGCGAGTGTGGTGACGCTAGCAGCACCCTGGCGGTGAGCAGTACCGATGCAGTCGGCGCCGGTGTCTCCGCCACCGAGAATGATGACGTTCTTGCCGCGAACATCGATTGTTGCGTAGTCGAGCTCGCCAGAAACAGCCTTGTTAGCTGGTGTCAGATACTCCATTGCAAAGTGCACACCGTCAAGGTCGCGACCGGGGATGTTGAGGTCGCGTGGCTTGAGTGCTCCTGTGGCGACGACAACGGCGTCATAGCGCTCTTTTAGCTGTTCCCATGTGATGTCGACTCCGATGTTGACACCGGGACGGAAACGCGTGCCCTCGGCTTCCATTTGAGCCAAACGACGATCAATGTGTGACTTCTCCATCTTGAAGTCGGGGATGCCGTAGCGGAGAAGGCCACCGATCTTTTCGTTACGTTCGTAAACAGCAACGGTGTGACCGGCGCGGGTTAGTTGCTGGGCAGCGGCTAGACCGGCAGGACCGGAACCAAC
>JBDKLU010000091.1:0-8318 GCA_039795475.1 Actinomycetota bacterium
TGCAACCCAATTCCACCCCGAAAAGTCAGGCGAGGCAGGCATTCGACTGCTTCGCAACTGGCTCGGAACCCTGTAAATAAAAGGAAAATATGTCTGCTCCCATTCTTGAGCTGCTGCCCGCTGTTGACGTTGCTGAGGGCAAGGCCGTTCGCCTCACTCAGGGTGCGCTCGGCACCGAGACCAACTACGGTGACCCCGTTGACGCTGCTGCTGACTGGGCGAGCCAGGGTGCCGAATGGATTCACCTCGTCGACCTCGACGCAGCATTCGGTCGTGGCGAAAACCGCGCGCTTCTGCGTCGCGTAATCGACGAGGTTCCCGGAGTCAAGATCGAACTCAGCGGTGGCATCCGCGACGATGCCAGCCTCGAGTCGGCACTCGAGAGCGGTGCAACCCGCGTTAACCTCGGCACGGCAGCGCTCGAAGACCCCACCTGGGCTGCTTCGGCGATTGCTCGCTTCGGCGACCAGATCGCTGTCGGCCTCGACGTTCGCGGCGAGACCCTCGCAGCACGCGGCTGGACCAAGGAGGGCGGAAACCTTTGGGAGGTTCTCGACCGTCTTGAAGAAGCTGGTTGTGCTCGCTACGTCGTCACCGATGTGACTCGCGATGGCATGCTCAACGGCCCGAACCTCGACCTTCTCGTGAGCATCACGCAGAAGACGGGCAAGCCTGTTGTGGCATCCGGCGGTATTTCCAGCCTCGATGACCTCATCGCCCTGCGCGAACTGGTTCCCACTGGTGTTGAGGGGGCAATTGTCGGCAAGGCACTCTACGCCGGCAAGTTCACGCTCGAGCAGGCTATTCAGGTCGCCTACAAATAGATGCCAAGCTGGTTGAGCTTGTCGAAACCAGGAAGAAATCATGACTGATAAACACATGTTCGGCTCGAGCGACCACGCCGACTCTGCCGGTCAGCCGTGGGCTGGTCGCAGCTTCGAGCCCAACGCGTTTGCAGACGATGACGGAAGCGCTCCCGTCGAGTTCATCGCTGCGATGAAAGAGTTCCGCTCGCACGAGTACCTCTCCACCGAGCGCGCCGAGGCGCACGCCCGCGCGATTGAGGTCATCAAGTCATCTCGCCTGCTCGCTCCTCTCGTGGCTGAGGCTGGCGATATCGGATTCACCGAAGAAGGCCTCAAGGTCGACAAGACTCAGGAACTCGCGCTGGTTTATGTTGCTGGTCCGAACGGCGAGAAGACCCTCCCCGTGTTCTCGAACGTTGCCACCATGTACGCGTGGAATCCGGATGCCCGTCCCATCCCGGTCGACGGCCTTCGTGTAGCTGCTTCCGTGATTCACGACGGCGCCGAGATGGTCGTTATTGACCCGGGTGACGTTTCTGAGATTGCTATTCGCATAAAGACCCTCGAGGCGATGGTTGCTGGTCGTGCTTGGGTTCCGCCGCAGATTGATTCAGAGATCATCGCCGCGTTCAAGGATTCCGCCGACGGTCAGGTATTTGTTCGTGGTGTTCGCCTGATCGCGGGTGACCCAGATGCCCGTGGAATTGAGAACGAACTCGTCGTTCAGATCTCACTCGTGCCGAACCTGGCTCAAGACCAGGTAGTTCAGCAGATCGAGCAGCTCTCGAACCGCTGGCTTCTCGCCGATGTCATCGCTGAGCGCGTGACCTCGATGACCGTGCAGGTCATCCCAGCCGCCAGCTAGTCGGTGGTTGAGTAGGCCGAAGGTCGTATCGAAACCAATATTGAGTTCGGGGGAACACAATGACGAAGAAGCGCCTCGCCATCATCATTTGGGTGGTCGTCGGTTTTCTGTTTTTGATTCTCGGTGCGTCCATAGGAAGCGCGAAGGTCAACTCGCAGAACACTGTCGGAGGCACGACCTCCACAGCGACGGGCTCAGCGACTGACCCGAGCATCGAGCCAACGAGCGAGCCAACCGCAAGCGATCTGCCATTACCGATCGATACTCCTGCGCCACGCCCGGCAGGCCCAAAAACCTTTGTCATGCCCGATTTCACCGACATGGATGAGAACGAAGTCGAGACCTGGTTCTGGGATCACAATCTCGATGTCTCGCCCGAGTTCGATTACGGCGACGAAGAAGGCACGGATTGCGCAGATGCCGGTGACGGCATTGTTGAAGACCAGAGTCCGGCCAAAGGCACGCGCCTCAAGAACAGTATTTCGACCGATGTCTACTTGGCCGTCTACTGCGACGACTAAGTGATTTCGACGAGCTCAATCACCTAGACGCGACTAGTTGACCGGACCGGTCCACTTTTCGCCCGGACCAGCGCCAACGGCGTCGGGGATGGGCGATGCCTCGCGGAACGCCAGCTGGATCGAGCGCAGACCATCGCGGAGAGGGCGAGCGTGTGAGTCAGAGATGTCGGCAGCTGCAGCGGTAATCAGGCCAGCCAGAGCGTTGATGAGCTTGCGAGCCTCGTCGAGGTCGAGCATTGAGGGCTGGCCCTCTTCGTCGGCGAGACCGCACTTGATGGCGGCAGCACTCATCAGGTTGACCGCGACCTCGACAATGACCTCAACTGCGGGCACTTCAGCAATGTCGATGACCTGCTGCTGAACATCCTGATTTTCGCTCATGACGCCTTCTCTGGTAGTCTTGCCAAGGTTCATTTCGCTTCATGCGAGATGAGTCACGGAAAGTGGAGTTAACTCCCACCTGTGTAGCTCAAGGTTACCGGGTTCTTGCACTCCGCCTGACGGGCTCAGCAATGAGAACGGCGGGTAGGTCAGGGTGTTGATGTGTGAAGCACGAATGTGTTTGCGCGCGCTCTTCTTTCCGAAGTACATACCGGAAATCTCTTGAGGAGCCTCGCATTAGCGATCCACGCACAAACGACCGAATCCGCGTCCCAGAAGTACGCCTGATCGGTCCCAACGGCGAACAGGTCGGCGTCGTGTCGATCGATGCTGCCCTGCGTCTGGCCGCAGAGAACGACCTCGACCTGGTTGAGGTTGCTCCGCAGTCGAAGCCTCCCGTGGCCAAGATCATGGACTTCGGCAAGTACAAGTACGAAGCTGCCCAGAAGGCAAAAGAAGCTCGTCGCAACCAGGCAAACACCGTTCTCAAAGAGGTTCGTTTCCGTCTGAAGATCGACGACCACGATTACGAAACCAAGAAGAAGCAGGCTGTCTCGTTCCTCAACGGAGGCGACAAGGTCAAGGCCATGATTCTTTTCCGCGGTCGCGAGCAGTCGCGTCCCGAGCAGGGTGTACGCCTGCTCCAGAAGTTTGCTGAAGACATTGCTGAGTTCGGCACTGTTGAACACACCCCGACCATTGATGGTCGAAACATGGTGATGGTCATCGGTCCGCTGAAGAGCAAGTCCGAAGTAAAGGCAGAGCAGAACGCGAAGCGTGATGCTGCCAAGGCCGAGGCTAAGGCTGGAAAGGCTGCTCCTGCTCCTGCAGAAGCTGCTGCACCTGCCCCGGCCGCTGAATAAACCACACAATAAGGAGAAAGAGATGCCTAAGCAGAAGACCCACTCGGGTTCGAAGAAGCGTTTCAAGGTCACCGGAAGCGGCAAGATCATGAAGCAGCAGGCAGGTATGCGCCACAACCTCGAGGTTAAGTCGGGCAAGCTCAAGCGCACCCTCAACGCAGACCAGGTTCTGTCACCCGCAGACGCGAAGAACGTCAAGAAGCTTCTCGGCCACTAGTCGCCGACTGAGAACAAGGATAAAAAGAAATGGCACGTGTAAAAAACGCCGTCAACGCCGCTAAGAAGCGCCGCGTTGTTCTCGAGCGCGCCGAGGGTTACCGCGGTCAGCGTTCACGCCTCTACCGCAAGGCAAAAGAGCAGGTTACGCACTCGCTGGTTTACAGCTTCCGTGACCGCCGCGCAAAGAAGGGCGAGTTCCGTCGCCTCTGGATCCAGCGTATTAACGCTGCATCGCGCGCTAACGGCCTGACCTACAACCGTCTCATCCAGGGTCTTGCTCTGGCAGGCGTTGAGGTTGACCGCCGCATCCTGGCTGAGCTCGCAGTAAACGAGCCCGCCACGTTCGCAGCCCTCGTTCAGACCGCGAAGAAGGCTCTTCCTGCTGACACGTCAGCACCGAAGGTTCAGGCCTAAACAGACATGCTCGACAACCCTCGCGCTCCACGCGTGAAGCAGGTTGCGAAGCTCTCACAGAGGGGAGCCCGGTTAGAAACCGGGCTCTTCCTGTTGGAGGGCCCGCAAGCCGTTGCTGAAGCGTTGACTTACCGACCCCAGCTGATTGTTGAGCTGTTCGCGACGCCTACCGCGCTCGAACGCTACAGCGACATTGCTGCGGCCGCGGTCGATGCCGGGGTCGATGTCGAGTTTGCGACTGAAGAGGTCATCGACGCGATGGCTGACACGGTCACCCCGCAGGGTTTCATTGCGGTGTGTAACCAGTTCCCGACGGCGCTTAAAGAGGTGCTGTCCGAGGGGCGCGACGGGGGAGCGGTCAAGCTGGTCGCCATCCTCGAAGAGGTGCGCGACCCGGGCAACCTCGGCACGATCATCCGTGTTGCCGACTCTGCCGGCGCAGACGCCGTCATCATCACCGGCCGATCGGTCGACCTGTACAACCCCAAGGTTGTGCGCTCAACGACTGGCTCGCTGTTCCACATCCCCGTCACCGTGGGTGTCGAACTGGCGGATGCCCTGGCCGCAGCTCGTGCTGCTGGCCTGCAGGTGCTCGCAGCCGACGTCAAAGGCGTCGATCTTCCCCAGGCTGCTGCCGCTGGAGCGCTTGCCAAGCCAACCGCATGGCTCTTCGGAAACGAAGCCCGCGGACTCGAAGACGAACACCTCGCCATGGCCGACTCTGCCGTGCGCGTGCCGATCTACGGTGAGGCTGAATCGATGAACCTGGCCACCGCGGCCAGCGTACTGCTCTACCAGAGCGCTTTCGCGCACCGCGGCTAGGTACTTCTCCGCAGCGCCTTCCGGGTCGCAGTTTTCACCTTCCACGCAGGGTATACATTTTGTATACTCTCGGTATGGCTACGTTTACGACCGTGAAGGTCAGTACAGAAACCCGAGATCGCCTCAAGATTCGAGCCGAAGAAGGCAATTTTCCTAGCATCGATGCGTATCTTGAAGACCTCATCGCTCGAGAAGACCGGGCAAAGAAGATTGCCGAATTCCGTGACGTTATGTCGCGTGTCACACCTGAGGAATGGGCGGACTACATGGCCGAGGTAGCGAGCATGGATGGTTCCCTCAGTGACGGGCTCGACCCGAAAGAAAACTGGGACGACGAGTGGGCAGACAAATGACCGCAGATTTAGCGCCGGGTCAAATTTGGTGGGCCTACCTAGGCGAAGGTGTCGGACGCGAACAAGGCGGGCGTCGTCCAGTCGTCGTCGTTTCGGCGCATGACTACAACGATTCGGTTGATGCTTTGGCAATTGTGATGCCGCTCACAAAAGTGCGGCGGGGATGGCCTAATCACGTCAAAGCCCAAGGCGACCTGGGTATCCGCGTTGAATCGTGGATTATGACGGAGCAAGTCCGCGCTGTTTCACGAGATCGCCTAAAGAAGCACGCGGGGTCCATCTCACAAGCAAGTTTCGACAGACTTAACTGGTGGGCCAGCGTGTTCTTAGGGTTACCCACTCCCCAGTAAACTTGGGACTTGTGTCTGTAGAAATCTCTGAGTCGAGCGTTGCCGCAGCGCTTGCTGGCGCGCTTGACGCCATCGCTGCCGCCACCGACTCTGCCACGCTCAAAGCCGCTCGCTCGGCGCACCTCGGTGACGCATCCGCGCTCGCTGCCCTGAATGGTGCGCTCAAGGATGTTCCCAACGACCAAAAGGCTGCTGCCGGCAAGCTCGTTGGTCAGGCTCGTGCCCGGGCAAACCAGGCTTACGCTGCCGCTGAAGAGCGCATTGTGGTTGCCGAGCGCAACGCACAGCTCGAAAACGAGCGCGTCGACGTCACGGCTGCTCCTAGCCACGTACGTGCATCCGGTCGTCACCCGCTCATGCTTCTGCAAGAAGAGTTCTGCGACGCATTCGTGGGCATGGGATGGGAGATCGCCGAAGGCCCCGAGCTTGAGAGCGAGTGGTACAACTTCGACGCACTCAATTTCGACGAAGATCACCCGGCTCGCGCCATGCAAGACACGTTCTTCGTAGAGCCCGCCGACTCGCACCTCGTGCTACGCACGCACACCAGCCCGGTGCAGATTCGCGCCATGCTCGAGCGTGAGGTTCCGATTTACGTTCTCGCGCCCGGTCGTGTGTACCGCACCGACGAGCTCGACGCCACGCACACTCCCGTCTTCACGCAGATCGAGGGCTTGGCCATCGACAAGGGGCTGACCATGGCTCACCTGCGCGGAACCCTCGAGCACGCCGCACGCTTGATGTTCGGCGAGGGCGCCAAGATTCGCCTGCGCCCCAACTACTTCCCGTTTACCGAGCCGAGCGCTGAGCTCGACGTTTGGCACCCCACCTTCGTCGGTGGCGCTCGCTGGATCGAGTGGGGCGGATGCGGCATGGTCAACGCCAACGTGCTGCGCTCGGCCGGCATCGACCCCGAGGTGTACAGCGGATTCGCTTTCGGCATGGGCGTTGAGCGCACGCTGATGTTCCGTAACCAGGTGCAAGACATGCACGACATGGTCGAGGGCGATGTTCGCTTCTCGCAGCAGTTTGGCATGGTGGTCTGATGCGCGTTCCGTTGAGTTGGCTCGCCGAATACGTTGATCTCGCGCCGGGAACCACACCAGAAGACGTTCACGCCGCCCTGGTCAAGGTCGGCTTCGAAGAAGAAGACATTCACACCTCCGATGTCACTGGTCCGCTGGTTGTTGGCAAGGTGCTCGAGTTCACTCCCGAAGAGCAGAGCAATGGCAAGACCATCCGCTGGTGCCAGGTGCAGGTGGGCGACGCGGATGTTCGTGGCATCGTTTGTGGCGCATCCAATTTTGAGGTTGGCGACAAGGTCGTTGTAAGCCTCCCCGGCGCAGTTCTGCCCGGCGGTTTCGAGATCGCTGCCCGCAAAACTTACGGTCATGTCAGTGACGGCATGATGGCCAGCTTCAAGGAGCTTGGCCTCGGCGATGACCACAGCGGAATCATCCGTTTGAACACGCTCGGCATTAATCCCGAAATCGGGTCGGATGCCATCTCGCTGCTCGGTCTTGACGACTCTGCAGTTGAGATCAACGTCACACCTGACCGCGGTTATGCATTCTCGATTCGCGGTGTTGCCCGCGAATACGGTCACTCGACCGGAGCTGCCTTCCGTGACCCGGCTGCACACCTGCCGGCAACCGGTGGTGCTCACGTGCTCGACACCTTCGACACCGAGTTCCCGGTCAGCATCGACAACTCTCAGCCGATTCGTGACCGTGCCGGTGTCAACGTTTTCGTGACCCGCGTTGTTCGCGGCATCGATGCAAAGCGCCCGACCCCGCAGTGGATGACCACGCGTCTGCGTTTGGCGGGCATCCGCCCGATTTCGCTCGCGGTTGACATCACCAACTACGTCATGCTCGAGCTCGGTCAGCCTATTCACGGCTACGACCTTGACATGCTCAAAGGCGGTTTGGGCGTTCGTCGCGCCAAGGCGGGGGAGAAGCTCACCACCCTCGATGGTGTGGAGCGCTCGCTGAACGCCGAAGACCTGCTCATCACCGACGACCGCGGACCAATCGGTCTTGCCGGTGTCATGGGTGGTGCTGAGACCGAGCTTTCTGACTCGACCGTCAACGTGCTCGTTGAGGCCGCAAACTTCGACCCGGTTTCGATCGCTCGCACGGCTCGTCGTCACAAGCTGCCGAGCGAGGCAAGCAAGCGTTTCGAGCGTGGAGTTGACCCCGAGGTAGCTGCTGTTGCTGCTGGTCGAGTGGTTCAGCTTCTCGTCGACCTCGCCGGTGGCACCGCTAGCAACGAAGTAAGCTGGTTGAGCCTGTCGAAACCAGGTCAGACCCAGATTGCTTTGCCCGCCGACTTCGTCTCGAACCTCATCGGTTACGAGTACTCGGCTGACCAGATCACGAGCGCGCTCGCTGAGGTTGGTTGCGCCGTGGTGGCTTCGCCCGCCGGGTTCACCGTCACCCCACCGAGCTGGCGCCCTGACCTGACCGACAAGTGGACGCTTGCCGAAGAGGTCGCGCGCATCCACGGTTTTGACCTGATTCCGACCACGCTTCCAGTTGCGCCTCCCGGACGCGGCTACACGGTGGCCCAGAAGGTTCGCCGTCGCGTCAGTGATGCGCTGGCTGCTGCAGGTCTCACTGAGACGCTCAGCTACCCGTTCTTCGACGAGGCAACGAACAACCTGTTCGGTTCGGCAACTGGCGAGGCCGTTGCGCAGGTGCGCCTGGCTAACGCGCTCGATGC
>JBDKLU010000092.1:0-5176 GCA_039795475.1 Actinomycetota bacterium
GGCCTCCTGCGCAATCGTTTGGGCGATGTTCAACAGCTCGGCAGGGTACGGTTGTTCCATGATTTCCAGACTACTCGGGCCTCGCTCACGCCGTTTATTGCTCATTGGCGTTATCCTTGTGATCTTGTCTGTGCTGTTTTTTAACTTCGCTCTTCCAGTCGGCCTAATTTTCATCGGCGCCGCATTCGCAGAGCTTCGCTCAACGTCCAAAAACGTTCAACTGATCAGCACACGAGTCGTCGTTATCACAAGCGCTGTTGCAGCGATTTCCATCCTCATCATCATTGCGCTCACGAGTTTTCCACCCCTGATGATTGACTTCGAAGCCCCCGGGCCAAATACGGCAGTGGTTCTAGGGCTTTGGATTTTAGAAATAGTCCTCGGCCTGTGGCTCGCGGCCGCGACCGGCTACATCGGATACTCGCTGTGGCTGAAGGCACGTTACGGTGATGACCGCCCCGAGGTCGACGGAAACTAACCCTGCTGGTTGTCGCGGGCTTCGGCTACTTGTCGATGAACCTCGGCCATGTCGAGACCTTCAACGGCATTGATGAGCTCTTCGAATTGCGGAGCCGGTAGAGCACCCGGCTGTGAGAACACGAGCACCTGCTCGCGAAACACCATGAGCGTCGGGATCGATTGAATCCCGGCCATCGCGGCGAGCTGCTGTTCAACTTCGGTGTTGACTTTGCCAAAGACGATTTCGGGGTGCGCCTCAGATGCTGTCTCGAAGGTAGGTGCAAACATGCGACACGGACCACACCATTCCGCCCAGAAGTCAACGATGACGATGTTGTTGCCGGTAATCGTGCCGTCGAAGTTTGATGCTGTGAGTTCTCTGGTAGCCATAGATTAAGCATATACCCCCCGGGGTATATTTGCCTCGTGATTAATTTCTCTTCATCTGCCCTCGCCCTCACTGCAACCCTGGGGCTTGCCACGCTCACCGGATGCTCCGCCGCGGTGACGCCAGCGCCAACGACTCCGGTCGCATCCGCAAGCTCCACTGCGAACACAACTTCAACCTCGAGCCTGAAGGCAAATCTGACCTATCTGATCGAGGAAGAAAAACTGGCCTTCGACGTTTACACCGCATTGAACGAACTGTGGGGCGCAAAGGCATTTGGAAACATTCTGCAGAGCGAGGCAAGTCACCAAAGCCAGGTTCTCAGCATCATGACGGCATACGGGGTGGCGGATCCCCGGAGCGCTGAAGCAGGCGTATTCGTCGACCCCGAGCTTCAAAAGCTTTACGACAGCCTGATGGCACAGGGCACACAGAGCCTGACCGAGGCATACAAGGTTGGTGTTCTTATCGAAGAGACGGACATTGCAGACTTGCAGAAAATGCTTGCCGAGAACCCACCAGCGGATGTTGCCACGATGATGAACTCCTTGCTTTCAGGTTCCCAGAATCACTTGGCGGCATTTAGCAAGAAGCTTTAATCCGCTTGGCGGCGGCCTGAAGTTTAGTCACGATCGTGCCTGTTTCGACTTCGCGCGGCAGGTAGATGACGGCGAGCGCTGCCGGCTTGTGGCCGGGAATGCTCAACGGCACTGCGATGGAGGCAACGCCAGGGATGACCTCGTCTTGGCTGAGCTCGAACGCATTCGGTGGATAGTCGGTGGGGTTGACTTGCGAGCGCACCACCTTGCCGGGTGCTCCTTTGTTCATGGAGTGACGGCTACCGGGGCGCTTGGCTACGGTGGTCTCGGCGTTAGGCGGCTCGGCACTGCTCAGGGTGACGACCTCGTCTCCATCTTGCGTAGCGAGAAAAGCGGTCATCTCGAGTTCGGCGGCGAGGGCAGTAATCTCCGGTGCGGCGGCCTCCTGCAACGACTTGGCGACTCCGCGGGCTAGGGTCGAGAGCTTGGCTCCGAGGCTAAGGCCGCCGGCAGCATCTCGCTCAACGAACCCAAACTGTTCGAGTGTCTTGACGAGTCGGTAGGCCATCGAGCGGTGAATGCCAAGTTCTTGGCAGAGCTGAGAAACGCTGATGGGGGCATCCGCTGCGCCGATGACTTCGAGTGCGGTGAGTCCGCGCGCGAGAGTCTGCGATCCTGCGTCTTCTTTAAGTGCGCTCATATCGCATCCTTACCTATTGCTTTAACCAAAACTCGCGTTGTAGCCTTGTTTCAGTATTTAGAGTACAGTCTCAACTATCGAGACACAAGCGAAATCGCAAAACAGGAGGAAAAATGCAGTTCCACCAACGTGGCTATGTCTCGAACGATCCGCGCATCAAAGACGCTGCCGGCTACGGCATCAACCGTCCCAGCGAAATCCCCGACGAGATGGATGTTCTCGTTGTCGGCACCGGCCCCGCAGCTGTGGCCGTGATTGCGCAGCTCTCGCGCTTCCCCTCCATCAACGTCTACGCCATCGAAAAGCGTGAAGGTCGCCTCATGCAGGGACAGGCCGACGGCATCGCCTCGCGCTCGGTCGAAACGTTTGCTGCATTCGGTTTCGCCAGCGAGATCCAGGACGAGTCGTACCGCAACGTCGAAATGAACACGTGGTCGCCCGACCCCAAGAACCCCCAGAACATCGTTCGCGTTGACCGCGTTCCCGATGACGCCAAGGGCCTCAGCGAATGGCCGCACATCTACGTGAACCAGTCGCGCGTGCTCGACTACTTTTTGCGTGACGCCGAGCGCGCACCGGGCAAGGTTGTTCCCAACTACGGCGTCGAGTTCGTTGACATGGTCATCGACCGCAGCCAGAAGTACCCCGTTGCCGCGACCATTCGCTACGTTGACGGTCCGCGTGCAGGCGAAGAGCGCGTCGTTCGCGCCAAGTACCTCGTCGGTGGCGACGGAGCTCGCAGCCAGGTTCGCGCATCCATGGGTCACAAACTCCACGGTGATGCTTCGATGCACGCGTGGGGTGTTCTCGACCTGCTGGTCAACACCGACTTCCCCGACTACCAGGTCAAGTGCCTCATTCAGTCGCACGACAACGGAAGTATCCTGCTCATCCCCCGCGAAGGTGGTTACCTCTCGCGCCTGTACGTCGACCTCGGTGAGACCGACGAAGACGATGCCGGCAAGGTGCGCGACACTCCTCAGCAGAAGATCATTGACCGCGCCAACGAAATCCTTCACCCCTACACGCTCGACGTAAAGGGTGTTGCGTGGTGGTCGGTCTACGAGGTTGCACACCGCGTGACCGACGGCTTCGACGACGTGCCCGACGAGCTCAAGGGCCAGGTGCACCCGCGCGCATTCATCATGGGTGACGCCTGCCACACGCACTCGGCCAAGGCCGGTCAGGGTATGAACGTCTCCATCCAAGACGGCTGGAACCTGTCGTGGAAGCTCGCAGCCGTACTCGAAGGTCGCGCTCCCGAGTCCCTGCTCGACACCTACTCGAGCGAGCGTAAGGTGATCGCGCAGAACCTGATCGACTTCGATAAGGAATGGGCAAGCCTCGTAGCCAAGCCCGTCGAAGAATGGGATGACCCCTCGGGCCTCGCCAAGTTCTACGACGACACCTTCGAGTTCCCCATGGGATACATGACCCAGTACCCCGAGAACCAGATCACCACGAGCATGGCTCACCAAGACCTGGCCAAAGGCCTGCCGATTGGTAAAGCGTTCAAGTCGGCGGAAGTCATCCGTCGTGCTGATGTTCGTTGGCGTCACATCGGTCACCTGCACGAGGCCGACGGTCGATGGCGCGTCTATGTTTTCGCCGACAAGGCGGCGCCCGCACTAGTCGGTACCCCCACTGCCGAGTTCGCCGACTGGTGGCAGAACGACGCTGCATCACCCAAGGTGCTGTACACACCCACCGACGGTGACACCGACGCAACGTTCGACACCAAGGTGATCTACCAGCAGGACTACACCGAGGTTGAACCGGGCGATGTGCCCGACGCGTTCAAGCCGGTGAAGCAACCATTGGGCATCATTGATGTGAACCAGATTTTCTCGGCTGGTCACGGCCGCGACATTCACCGCGAACGCGAAATCTCACGCAACGGTGCAATCGTCGTGGTTCGCCCCGACCAGTATGTTGCCGGCATCTTCCCGTTGGATGCTCGCGCCGAGATTCAGGAATTCTTCGCGGCACACATGCTGCCAGTGAAGTAACCGTTCAACCAGAGTAAGAAAGCCCTCGCGTGACGCGGGGGCTTTCTTACGTTACGAACTAGCGTTCAAGAACGAGGGCGAGGCCTTGGCCAACACCTATGCAGATCGCGACCACGGCGACTCCCGAGCCACGACGCTTGAGCTCGTGAGCGGCGTGACCAATGATGCGACCACCGGATGCACCAAGTGGGTGACCGATAGCGATTGCACCGCCGTGAATGTTCAGCTTCGCTGGGTCGAGATCAGGCCATCCCGCCAGGCAGGCAAGGGCTTGAGATGCGAAGGCCTCGTTGAGTTCCACGAAATCAACATCGGCCCACGTCTTGCCTGCGCGAGCGAGAGCCTTGTTGGCTGCCTCGATTGGCGCAATGGGGAAGTTGTCTGGGTCAACCGAGTGCACACCACGACCCGAGATGCGAGCGAGCGGCTCATGATCGAGCAGACCTTCAGCCCCAACCAGCACCGCTGAGGCGCCGTCGTTGATCGACGACGCATTGCCAGCCGTGACCGTTCCGTGTCCGTCTGTGCCAAAAAGGGGCTTCAGGCCTGCGAGAGACTCGAGGGAAGAATCGGGCCGGATTCCCTCATCGCGGTCCATTTCGTACCCGGGCACTTGAACAATTTCACCGGCGTAAACTCCGTCTGCCCAGGCAGCAGCAGCAAGGTGGTGTGAGCGCACAGCGAACGCATCTTGAGCTTCGCGCGAAATGTTCCATTCGCCTGCGATTTTCTCTGCTGACTCACCGTTCGAAATCGTCCAATGCTTAGGCAGGGACTTATTCACCATGCGCCAGCCAATAGCCGAGTTCCACATGGTCTGATTGCCGACGGCCGGGTAGGGCTTCGATGCCTTCTCAACAATGAACGGAGCGCGCGACATCGACTCAACACCACCGGCGAGTACGAACTCGGCATCACCCGTCTCGACTGCTCGAGCCGCTTGGATCACTGCCTCAACAGAGGAGGCACACAAGCGGTTGACGGTAACACCAGAGACGCTCGTCGGAAAACCCGCGAGCAGGGCACCGAAGCGCGCGACATTGCGGTTGTCTTCGCCGGCTTGGTTAGCGTCACCGAAAAT
>JBDKLU010000093.1:0-4684 GCA_039795475.1 Actinomycetota bacterium
GCGTCGACCATCATCTCGGTGACCTCGAGGGGCTGGGATGCAATCACGATGTCGCGTTCCATCAGAACCTTGGCAACATAGGCAACGAGCTCTGGGCGGGCAGATGCTGGCTCAGTCGCAAACGTGATGTCGTACTTGTTCTTGAAGTAGCGAGCTTCGTTCGCACGCAAACCTGCGAGTGCTTCCGCGTGAGGAGACGACTCGAGGCCGGCTGTCGAAACGTTGACGAAATCGATGGGGGTAGTCGCGTTCGAAGGCAGGACAACAACCTTACTCAGGGGTAGATTCGCCTCATGAGTGAACGAGCAAAGTACGAAGTTCTCAACATTGGCGCACTCGACCAATGGCGCGGTTTCTATGGCGGATTCCGCCCCGAATCATCACGCGACGGTCGTCGAGTCATCGATCATGAAATGGACATGCAGTTCATTGGCATGACATCCAACTCGCTGGCACCTGGTGAAGACGCCGGATACTGGCACGACCACACGCAAGTGGAAGAGGTCTACGTTTTTCTCGAGGGCGAGGGTCAACTCGCGCTTGGGGATGACGTGCTCGCGGTTGGTCCGGGATCGGTTGTGCGTGTCGGTCAGGGAATCATGCGCGCTTGGCGATGCACTCCCGACAGCCCGACCGAGCTCAAGTGGTTGTGCATTCGCGCCGGCGGAACCGAGTTGCCCGAGTTCCCCAACGATGGCATCAAAGACACCGAAACCCCGATGCCCTGGGCGTAATGCTTGCTTACGTTACCTGGTCGGGCACTTTCCCGGCACCCATGAGCCGAACTCATTGAACTGAGCGAAGCCGTTGATGTAGAAGTGCGTGTAGCCGGTGCCCGGGTCGGTGACCCCCATGAGCTTTGAGTTGAAGGGTTTGAGCGACATGCACAGACCGCCATCTTTGTTCATGTATGCGGAGGCCGACGTCACGAAAATGTAGTGCACCGATCCGTTCGCGAATTTCGGAAGCGAGTACGTGGTTGTTTGTGGAAGCTTCGCAATAGCAGCCTTGATCGCAGAAGCCGAGTACGGATCGGAGTCAGGGTGGCTAACACGGTACTGCCCCACCGCATCCAGAATCTCGTCGAGCTGTCTCGATTCGCCCGAGAGTGCGGCGAATGACTCATCCCAGGTGGGCGTAGTTGTTGAAGTGAATCGTGGATCTTCGTCGCCGTATGCGGTCTGGACCGTCATAAACCAGCGCCGAGAGATAGGGTCCGTTTTTGATGTGCGAGCGACACGGTTCGAGTTGAACTGAATATCAAAAGGCGACTTCAAATCGTTGCCCGGATAAATGCCACGAAATCCGTACATAGATGTCGTCGCTTCACCAAGGTAGTCGCCCGTAATGACCTCCTGGTTGTCGCCCTGAGTCGGGCTTTCGCTCATCTGTTGCATAACGCAGGCGATACGTGCCTGGGTCTCGTATCCCTGGAGAGGGAACGGGATGTAGTCGGAGTCGTGGTACCAGCTGGTCGCGCCAATGCTGGCGGCCCAGTCGATGAGTTTCGCGCACTCCTGCGAGACCGTTGCAGAGCTCACCGTCGATAGGTTGATGCGCTTGTTGTAGTTGCAATAGTCGATGCCGCAGCTGCCACCCTCGGGGCCGGTTGTTTCGTACTCAGCAAGCGGCGTCTTGAGGATGTCGTTGAGGGTCTGCTCGGATTGACCGGTTACGGGCGAAGAGAAGCAGGCCGTGAGCACGCCGAGGGCGAGGGCCGCGATTGCTGCGGCCCCGACAGATTTCAGAGCACGCTTAGAGACCATTGTTCTGACGGTAGACAGCGACGACGGCATTGGCGTGACCGTGGCCCATGCCGTGTTCATCTTTCAGATAAGCGACCTGCTCCATGTGTTTGGCATCGCGTACGGCATCAAGCTGGGTCATCCAGTAGTCGATGGGCTGACCATACTTCTTCTCAATCGAAGGAAAATAGGAGGCCGGTCCGGTCACTTTTTCGCTCATGCCAACAAGGTTAGAGTGAATGAGTGACTGATGTCGACGATTACCGGTTAAAACTCGAGGCGAGCGACCGCGCACTAGGCTCCGCCCTCGAGGCTGCAATCACGCGAGTGTTACCTGAAGCTGAAGGCAAGGTGTGGCACGGGCATCCGGTGTGGTTTATCGACGGTAACCCCATCGTTGGGTACCACCAGCTCAAGGCGGGAGTGCGTGTGCTGTTCTGGAGTGGTCAGTCTTTCCCGACACCGGGGCTCAAAAAATCAGGAAGTTTTAAAGCTGCAGAGTTCACGCCCGGATCGGTAACTGCACTCGCCGAAATGCCGTTCGAAGCATGGCTTTCGGAGTCTCGAAACATTCAGTGGAATTACAAGAACATCATGAAAAATCGAGGACTAGTTAAGCTCACGTCGTTCTAGAGCTTTGGCAGCACGATGATCAGGGAGTGGATGTGAAACGACTCACAGGGTGGCTCGCGCGCTTGCCGAAACCGCTCCGGTGGATTCTCGTGGCTCTCATCGGAAGCCTGTTAATCGTTATGGGTCTGATCATGCTCGTCACTCCGGGGCCGGGAATTCTGTTTCTGTTTCTCGGCATCTCGGTGCTTGCCCTCGAAATCGAGTGGGCGCGTGAACTTCACAAGCAAGGAATGCAAGGGCTTGAGTGGCTATTCGAAATGCTGAAACAGCGTTTTCGTCGCCGAAAAGGAAAGTAATCGGCTATTGAACGTGTTCGGGGTTCATCCAGAACAAATCCCACAAGTGACCGTCGAGGTCTTCAAATCCCCAACTGAACATGAAGCCGTGGTCTTCAGGGTCATTGATCTTGCGGGCGCCCATGGAAATGGCTTTCTCAGACAGGGTGCGCACGTGATCGGCTGAATCGCAGGAGAAAGCGAGGATCGCCTCGACTGAATCTTTCGGAGCGATCTTCTTGTCCACGAAGCCACTGAACTTTGCGTGCTCGATGAGCATCACGTAAAGGTTGTCGCCGACGATCATGCAGGTCGACGTCTCGTCGGTGAATTGGGCGTTGAACGTGAAGCCGAGCTCGGTGAAGAATGCGACCGAACGCTTCAGATTCTCGACGGGAAGGTTGACAAAGATCGAGTTGAACATGTGCTCAGACTAGCCCTGAGTCACCGCAAACCAGCGGCCCTCGTTGTCGCTGAATGCAAACGCCAGCATGCCCGAGTGCTCACCAATGTCGGATGCCTGCACACCTGAGGCGACTAGGCGCTCGCGGGTTTCAGCGAGGTCATCTACGTGGAACGCGATGGATGGCGTTGCCAGATCGAGGCCGTCGGGGTTATCGGCCATGAGTGCCAGTGGAACTAACTCGAATGAGAATTGTTGATCAGCAAATCCGACCTTCACGACCTCAAAGTCACCGGCGTGCACGCGACTTTTCTCAAGCATGCCCACCTGCTCGGTCCAAAACTTTCGACAAGCTTCCGGGTCTGTGACATACAGAACGACATAGCCAACGCGCATGGGATTCTCAAACTTTCAGGGACATCACTATTTCGCACCGAGTATTTCATGAGTCGGGCATGTACGGACAAACCAGTGTGTGAGTATTGAACCCATGAAGACAGCAACGTTGAGCAATGGCATTGAGATGCCGATTCTAGGTTTTGGTGTATTTCAAATTCCTGACGAGGCAGAGTGCATCTCCTCGGTGGAAACGGCGCTCGAGGTTGGTTATCGCTCGCTCGACACTGCTGCTGTTTACGGGAACGAAGTTGCGGTTGGAAATGCTATCGCCAACGCTGCAATTGCGAGAGAAGACCTGTTCCTCACCACGAAAGTTTGGCTCAGCCAAGCGGGTGAACAAGCCACGCTTAGGGCTTTCGACAAGTCGATTGCCAAGCTCGGCGTCGACTACCTCGATTTGTATTTGATTCATCAGCCATATGGCGATGTGTATGGCGCCTGGCGCGCCATGGAAAAGCTCTACAAAGAAGGCCGAATTCGAGCAATCGGAGTGTCAAACTTCTACCCCGACCGTCTTGTCGACCTGAGCATCCACAACGAAATCACGCCGCACGTCAATCAGATTGAAACGCATCCGTTCTTTCAACGAGCCGACTACCAGACGATCATGGCTGAACGCGGCGTGCAGATTGAATCATGGGCACCCTTTGCAGAAGGAAAAAAAGACCTTTTTACAAACGGTGTCTTGACTGAAATTGCGAAGGCTCATGACAAGAGCGTTGCTCAAGTTGTGCTCCGATGGCTGATTCAGCGCGGAGTTGTGGTCATCCCCAAGTCAGTGACTCCCTCGCGCATCGCCGAAAACTTTGATGTTTTCGGGTTCACGCTGACCGATGCGCAGCTGGATCTCATTGCAGCTCTCGATGGCGGCGAGAGCCTGTTCTTCGACCACCGCACGCCTGAGGCAACAACGTGGCTGGGTGAAAGGCCTTTCGAGGACTAAGAAAACTTCGGCGGAGAATAGGTGAAACGCACTAACCCCGTTCTTCCCTTGTGATTACTGACTTGATGAAGTTCGCAAACACTTTCTACGCCATCTTTCTACGCCATTAGGCCTAAGGGCTACATTCTTGAAGCGGCCTCGAGTGCTTCATTCACTTTGCGAACCTGTCTGTCACGCCAGGTGTCCTTGGTGTAGTTGCTGATAAATGCTTCGGCAAAGTCCGCAGGGTTTTCCCCCACTATCTCGCGGATTGGTGTCTTAGTTTCGGCGCTCTGCTCAAATAGAT
>JBDKLU010000094.1:0-6844 GCA_039795475.1 Actinomycetota bacterium
CATGCCGGCCTCTTACCTGCCTTCAAAGAAGTTGTAGAAGAACTCTTCCAACGCCGACTGCTGCGAGTTGTCTTCGCGACCGAAACCCTCGCACTCGGCGTCAACATGCCAGCCCGAACAGTGGTGCTTGAGCGCCTCGACAAGTTCAACGGCGAAGGTCGCGTACCCCTCAGCCCAGGTGAGTACACCCAACTGACGGGTCGCGCAGGTCGCCGAGGCATCGACGTCGAAGGGCACTCGCTTATTCAGTGGTCGAACAATCTTGACCCGCAAACGGTGAGCAACCTCGCAAGCCGCCGCACATATCCGTTGAATTCGAGCTTCAAACCGACCTACAACATGGCGATTAATCTCGTAACAAGATTCGGTCGTCAACGAACTCGCGAGATTCTCGAATCGTCATTCGCACAGTTCCAAGCCGACCGCGCTGTCGTTGATCTCGCCCGCAAGGTCAAACAGCAAGAAGAGAGCCTCGCCGGATTTGCACAGCCCATGTCCTGCCACTTGGGCAACTTCGAAGAGTATTCAACGATTCGGCGCCGGCTTACTGACCTCGAGCGTGACAGCAAGAACCTGTCAGCTTTGCCTCGGGCCACGCGTGACAAGCGGGCAGCCGAGCTTGCTCGTCTTCGCAAGAATCTCAAGGCACACGCGTGCCACAGTTGCCCTGAGCGTGAAGACCACGCTCGGTGGGGTGAGCGATGGTGGCGTCTCAAAAAAGAGACTGACAAGCTCGTTCAACAAATCAATACACGCACCGGAGCGGTTGCACGCATTTTCGACCGCGTCTGCGACGTGCTCACCGAACTCGAATACCTCAACAAAGACAGCGCCGGTAACCTGACTCCAACCACCCACGGCTCGACTCTTGCGCGCATATACGGAGACCGAGACCTCCTGGTAGCCGAAGCGTTGCGTAGGGGAATTTGGGCGGGACTGGATGCCCCCAGCCTCGCCGCCATGGCTTGTGCAATCGTCTTCGAACCACGTCGCGAGGAAGGCACAATCAGTGAGCGCATGCTGCCTCGCGGGCGTTTCCGCGAAGCGTTGAATGCCACCACAGATCTGTGGGCTCTTCTCGATGACCTCGAGCACGATGCGAGACTTCCCGGCACGTCACCAGTCTCGCCCGGCCTTTCCCTAGCGATGTACAAGTGGGCACAGGGCACACGCCTAGACGACGTGCTGTTCGATGCCGATATGCCCGCGGGTGACTTTGTTCGCTGGACGAAACAAACGATTGACCTTCTCGATCAGCTTTCCGTCGTCGCAGAAGGCGATATCGCTACAAATGCGCGCAAGGCCCTCGATGGCATCCGACGAGGTGTCGTCGCATATTCGGGAGTTTTGTAGTGAAGTATCTTCGCTCGAGACTGATGCCACTGCCGCTCTGGATGGCCCTACCCATGTCAGCTATCGGTGGCATTTTGCTCGGGCTTGCATTTCCTGCGGCAGGCATCTGGCCACTCGCGTTCGTTGGTCCGTTTCTTTTGTTCTGGGCCTTGGTTGGCCGTAAGGTCTCATCGAGTTTCCTCGTCGGGCTTATTGGGGGAGCAGCCTTCTGGGGCCCCATGATTTTTTGGCTCACTCTGTACTTGGGTCCCGTACCGTGGTTGGGCCTCGCGGGCGTACAGACCGTCTACATGATCCTCGCAGCACCTCTGATGAGCATCGCAATCAATCGTGGGCCACTGCTGTGGATTGTCACGTGGCAACGACTGGTATTCGTTCCTCTCGTTGTTGCCGGATTGTGGACTGCTCGAGAGGCAATCGCTGCCGTGTGGCCGTACGGCGGGTTTGCGTGGGGTCGCGTCGCACAGTCGCAATCTGAGTCACCTATAGGCCCCCTGGTAGCTTGGGTGGGCACGGCGGGCCTGAGCTTTGTGATTGTTTGGCTCAGTGCATTTACGCTTGAACTCATTCGGACACGGACCGTGGTTCGCCTGTGGCCAGTCGTTGCGGCTGCGGTCATTCTCTTGGCTGTCTTCCCACGATTCCCTGTGACAACGACCGGAACGGTTCGAATCGCGGCAGTACAGGGCAATACGAAATCTGGACTCTTTGATCACGTGATTCCTGGCCAAAACGTCATTGACCACACCCAAACGACACTCACGTTTGTAAAGCAACCCGTTGATCTCATCGTGTGGCCGGAAAACGCTGCCGACATTGATCCCATCCGTTTCGAGCAATCCGCGAAAATCCTGACCTACCTGTCGAAAAAATATGATGCTCCGCTCATTGTGGGCACGATCACATCGCCGCGAGACGACGTCTACTTCAACTCATCGCTGGTGTGGGATGCGCCAACCGGTCTCATCGCGCAATACGACAAGATTCACCCGGTGCCTTTCGCTGAGTACATGCCCAACCGTGACTTTTTTCACGCGCTTGCACCTGACCTGGTCGACATGGTCACTCACGATTATTCGTTCGGCACACGAAGCAATGTGGTGAATGTGAATGATCTGCGCATTGGACTTTCGATCTGCTTCGACATCGTGGACGACCAACAGATTTATGACATGCTCGCCGGTCGGGCACAGGTGATTTTGGCGCAAACAAACAACGCCGACTTCGGCTATTC
Source organism: Actinomycetota bacterium (assembly GCA_039795475.1). Classification (GTDB taxonomy): domain Bacteria; phylum Actinomycetota; class Actinomycetes; order Actinomycetales; family Microbacteriaceae; genus CAIOLM01. Next base: position 2,588 of record JBDKLU010000094.1, read on the forward strand.
CGCAGAGAGTGTTCAACAGTTGGCTATCGCCAAGATGCGGGCAATGGAAACCGGACGATCGGTCGTTAACATTTCGACCGTTGGAGTCTCGTCGATCATGCGCCCCGATGGCAGTGTGCAAAGCGAACTGCAGGCGCATGAGCCTGGTGCAATGACACAAGATGTTCTGCTGTCGTCAACGACAACGAGCGCGATGGTTATCGGTCGATCAGTAGAGCTACTCGTATCGCTGATCGGCCTGGCAGGAACTGTGCTGGTGCTTAGCTCGCGAAAGACTCGTCGACCTGTCCTCGTCGAGAACGAAGATACGTAAGTCGCTCCTGAAGGATCTCTTCGAGCTCTTCGCGTGAACGACGTTCGAGAAGCATTTCAAAGGGCGTCTTGCCAACTTTTTCGGGTTCGGCTTCTGTGGGCGTGACGCCCTTTCGCCATGCCTCGTGGCCACACCGTGAGCATGTCCACTGATCGGGAGCTTCGGCATCGTGTGCGAGGGGAACATGTAGCTCACTCGAGCAACTCGAGCATTCATACGTCACCACCTGGCGGGCTTCAAGCTCCACACCTTGGTCATTCAACAAACTCGCGCTGCTAAGACTGCGCCCTCGAATCGGTTCATTCGACATTTTTCCTCCACTCTCCAGTGTGAAGAAAGAAACGCATGGTTCCGTGGATACGTTCCTCAGAGGAGCGCTTTCCCAGCTAATGCTCAGCTAAAACGACTTGAGGACTTCGACCGCAAGGTCACAGCGATCGGTCACGATCCCGTCTATTCCTCGATTGAGCAGGGCACGCATTTGAGCAGGGTCATTGATGGTCCACGCGTGAACGAAAACCTTAGCGCGATGACACATTTGGATAAATCGCGGCGTAAAGACCTCGATGCCCATCACCTTCGTGGGCAACTGAACCGCGTCTACGGTGCGCAATATTCGCGAACCTAGCCATGTAAAACCACAAGAAGCCAACACGACAATAGCCAGCGATTGGAGTGCTGAGGGACTCGTCACGCTTCCAAGTGGCTTGACAGCAGCTTTTCGACGTCTCGCTCTAAACGAGGCAATGAGCACCCGATGTTGTGCTTGAGCATCAGTAACAGCATCCACGACCGCCTGTGCTACGCCGGCAACCTTGACATCGATATTGAATCGAGCCTCAGGAAATCGTGAGAGAGCCAAGGCCAAGAGTGGCACTCCGTGACCGCCACCGAGATCGAGCGCTGCCAGTTGTTCGGCCGTACGCTCGGAAACCACTATCGATTGGCCATCGACTGTGAGCACGGGGTCATGGACGAGAACTGCCAAACCATCAGCAGAGACATGCGCATCAGTCTCGATGTGCGTAGCCCCAAGAGCAAGGGCGGCTTCAAATGCAGCGAGAGTATTTTCTGGGCAGTTCGTGTGAAACCCGCGATGAGCCAAAACATGGGGGAGCGGGGCATCGAAATACGCCTTCTCGCTCATCACAGTTCCGACCCTAACATCCGCCGTTAGCGGGGTCTCGATTGATAGTCTGAAAGCACATCTTGACCACACAACGTACGGAGTTAACGTGTCAAACCCTCTCGCAGCCGGAAGCCTCACAGGCAAGAGCGCACTCGTCACCGGCTCATCTCGCGGCATCGGTGCTGACACCCTCAATTACTTCGCAGAAGCTGGCGCCAAGGTTGTTGTGAACTTCCGAAACAAAGAGGCACGTGCTCTCAAGATCGTTGACAACATCGTTGCAAAAGGGGGAGAGGCCATCGCTGTAGGCGCGGACCTCACCGAACCCGCTTCTGTCACTGGCATGTTTGAAGCAGCCAAGTCCGCATTCGGTGGTCTCGACATCTTGGTCATGAACGCATCTGGTGGCATGGAAGCCGGCATGGGCGAGGATTACGCGATGCGCCTGAACCGCGACTCGCAGGTGAATCTGCTCACAACCGCGTTGCCTTACCTCAACGACGGCGCTCGAGTGGTTTTCGTCACGAGCCACCAAGCGCACTTCATTCGCACCACTCCGACAATGCCGGAATATGTGCCCGTAGCTCTCTCCAAGCGTGCAGGTGAAGACGCACTGCGCGAGATGATCCCGACCCTCGCTGAGCGTGGAATCGAATTCGTTGTTGTATCTGGCGACATGATCGAAGGAACAATCACGGCAACACTGCTCGAACGAGCTAACCCTGGCGCAATCGAGTCTCGCCGCGAGGGTGCTGGCAAGTTGTACAACGTTGCCGAGTTTGCCGCCGAGGTCGCCTCTGCTGCCGTGGACCCCGTACCGGCCGACAACACCCGTCTCGTCGGCGACACCAGCGACTTCATCGCTGAGTAATTTTCGTGTCACGCCCAGCACATCGGCGGGTTTCGCGCGTCATCCTGTTGGATGAGAACAATAGATTCCTGCTGATGCTGACCGCGTCGCCCCGTTTGGCGGTTCCAGCCGTCAAATGGATAACACCGGGCGGGGGAGTCGACGATGGTGAAAGCCACGTTGAGGGAGCCATCAGGGAGCTCTTTGAAGAAACAGGACTTCGCGTCACTGACGTAGGGGAGCCAGTTCATTCCATCAGCGGTTCTGCCACCTTCAATGACGGTCACACTCAAACGACGTATGCAGAGTTCTTTGTCGTAAGAACTAAGTCGTTTGAGATCACGCGCGAGAACTGGCTGGACTACGAGCACTCGGAGATTCACGACGTGCGGTGGTGGACTCTGAACGAGCTGCGTGCGACGACTGATCTTGTGGGGCCGATCGACCTGGCTGACATTATCGAACGAGTACTCTAGGCACATAAAAAGGGCCCAACCAATGCGGTTGAGCCCTTTTCGTTATGTCAGTTAGCGCTTGCGCCCGACCAGAATCGCTCCAACGACCTGAAGCACACCCAGGACCAGGAAGACAACAGCCGTAAAAATCGTGAGCACGGCAACACTGCCAACTGGCACGAAGAGCACGACAACACCGGCAATAACGCTGATGATTCCAGCGACGAAGCTGAAGCCACGAACTGCGCCGCGACCAGACTCAACAAGCATCGCAATACCATCGACGATCCAGGACAGGCCGATGAGAAGACCCAGAACCGCAAGTCCAGCCTCAAGGTTACGCAGAACGAAGATTGACGCAGCAATCAACAAGATGCCGATAACAATGCTGAGCGTGCGACCAGCAGCGCTCAGGCCAGGACCAAACAGTCCGAGAGCCAGACGCACGATTCCACGAAGCAAAATGAAGATGCCGAACACGACAGCGATGACCGTGAGAGCCGCACCAGGGAATCCAAGGATGAAACCACCGGCCAGGAACGCCAATACAGCCCCGATGACGAGACCGGTACGAATTGCTTTGACTGCAGCAGCAGTCTGATCTGCAGAGTCACCGTAGAAAACGAAACCCTGAACATTCTGTTGAGACATGTCACATTCTTTCTGTTTGAGCCACACAGGAGTTTCCAGCGCAGCGCGTTAGGGCAAGAATAAGCCTGAAATGGCGCGGAATTCGGGATGCTCACCGGGCATTCCTTCAACCCAACAAATCTCCGATAATATACATTATGTCAGGTTACTTTTCGAAACAGCTCCCCACTACGCTTGAACCGAGACGACATGGCCAAGACACCCCCGCGCACGATTTCGCCCCGACGCTGGTACTGGGCGACGTTTGTCATTTTCGCTGGGCAAGGAATTATGGCGACGGCGTTTTGGACCAGATCTCCAGAGATTGAGCATTTGCTCGGCATTGATGTTGCTCTGATGGGCGTGCTGGGTTTTCTCAACAGCATCGGTGGTCTCATCGGAATTCTGGGCGGCGGCAAGCTTGTCCCCCGATTTGGTGTGCGACACACCATGATTGCCGCCTACTCCACTGTTCTCGTCAGCCTGACCATGATTGGCATTGGTGCAACGTCAAATAATGTTCCCGCTGTTGCTGTCTTCTTGTTCACGCTTGGCATGGCCTCGGGCATCGGCGGTCTGGCCATCAACCTTGAAGGATCTGCGGTCGACCGGGCGTCTACACGTTCCCTTCTGCCTTCGCTCCACGGCGCATTTAGTGCTGGAACACTGATTGGCTCCGCCTTTGGCGCACTCCTCATCGCATCCAACGTCAATGTGATTCTGAGTTTTGCCCTCATTTGCGGGGTTTACGTTGTCGCGATGGCGTGTGGCCTACCGTTCATCCCCCGCCATTCCGGCCGACGTTTCACTGAAGACATGGATACGCAGGCAATCGCTGCCGTGCCAACCAAGGCCGAACGTCGCGCGGTTTTGCGCGAGC
>JBDKLU010000095.1:0-3576 GCA_039795475.1 Actinomycetota bacterium
GCGTAACATGTTTGAAACATCTGCGTCACCCCTGCGTTATTGACCTAACTTAGGTTGATAACGTTCCTGTTTTCTGGGTTCACTTTCATTCATCCGTTTTGGAGACATTCAGGCATGTTCAAAGACTCATCCGAGGTCATCAAGTACATCAAGGAAAACAACGTTCGCTTCCTTGATATCCGCTTCTGCGACCTCCCCGGCGTACAGCAGCACTTCAACATCCCCGCATCGACCGTCGACGAAGACTTCTTCACCGTTGGCCAGATGTTCGACGGTTCATCAATCCGCGGTTTCGCGAACATCAACGAGTCGGACATGCAGCTCATCCCGGATGTGACCACCGCGTTCGTCGACCCGTTCCGCGCCGAGAAGACTCTCGTCATGCTGTTCGACATCTACAACCCGCGCAACGGTGAGATTTACCACCGCGACCCGCGTCAGGTAGCCAAGAAAGCAGAGAAGTACCTCGCTTCGACCGGCATCGCTGACACTGCGTTCTTCGCTCCCGAGGCCGAGTTCTTCATCTTCGACGAGATTCGCTACGACGTGAAGCCGCAGCACACCTTCTACTCGATCGATTCTTCTGAAGCCGCCTGGAACTCGGGCCGCAAGGAAGAGGGCGGCAACCTCGGAAACAAGACCCCCTACAAGGGCGGCTACTTCCCAGTTACCCCGGTCGACCAGCACGCTGACCTGCGCGATGACATCTGCATCAAACTCGAAGAGGCAGGCCTCATTCTCGAGCGCAGCCACCACGAGGTTGGTACCGCTGGTCAGGGTGAAATCAACTACCGCTTTGACACCATGGTCAACGCCGCCGACGACATCCTCAAGTTCAAATACATTGTCAAGAACACCGCTCTCGAGTGGGGCAAGACCGCGACCTTCATGCCGAAGCCGCTGTTTGGTGACAACGGTTCGGGCATGCACACCCACCAGTCGCTGTGGAACGACGGCAAGCCGCTGTTCTACGACGAGAACGGTTACGGCGGGCTCTCGGACATCGCTCGCTGGTACATCGGTGGCCTGCTCAAGCACGCCGCAGCAGTTATCGCCTTCACGAACCCGTCGGTGAACTCGTTCCACCGTCTGGTTCCGGGCTTTGAGGCTCCAGTCAACCTGGTGTACTCGGCTGGTAACCGCTCTGCCGCGATTCGTATCCCGATCACCGGCACCAACCCCAAGGCAAAGCGCATTGAGTTCCGCGCGCCTGACGCTTCGGGTAACCCTTACCTCGCCTTTGCTGCTCAGATGATGGCAGGTCTTGATGGAATCAAGAACCGCATCGAGCCCCACGAGCCGGTTGACAAGGACCTCTACGAGCTGCCGCCCGAGGAGGCAAAGAACATTCCTCAGGTTCCTGGCTCGCTTGAAGAAGCACTCCAGGCTCTCGAAAAGGACCACGAGTTCTTGCTCGCCGGTGGCGTATTCACCAAGGACCTCATTGAGACCTGGATTGATTACAAGCGCACGAACGAAATCAAGCCGCTGTCGATGCTCCCCCACCCGCTGGAGTTTGAGCTCTACTACGGCGTCTAGTCCAAGACACCTCATACGAAGCGGTCGCCCACTGTGGCGGCCGCTTCGTCATTAACGCGAGACTTGTACGTATGCCCTTCGAATCCGTTGACGACTACCTGAGTAGCGTGCCTGAACCCGGCCACTCAACCCTGCTGGCCCTCATCGCCCACATCCTCGACGGCAACCCAGACTTTGCCCTCAAACTAGCGTGGAACGTTCCTCAGGTTCACCGGGGCAAGGACTACATCTTTGGCATGAGCGCCGCCAAGAAGCACCTCACGCTGGCGCCATGGGGTTCAACCGCTCTCGATGCGTTACGTCCCTCAATGACCCAGTACGTGGTCAATAAAGGCACATTCCAAGTTCCGCTCGACTGGGCAATCGACGAGAATCTCATCAACAGCATGATTGCAGTACGGTTAGCCGAACTCGACTAGCAATCCAAACGACTGATGGCCCGGATAATTCCGGGCCATCAGTCGTAAGCAGGGCTTTAATGTGCGAAGTATCCACGGTAGTACTCGTAAACCCATCCTGTGATGGCGATGAGTACAAACGGTGCACCGATGAAGCAAATCCAGAATCCCACGGCAAGACCAAGGAAGAACAGGAACAAGCCCACGCCGATCATGAACGGCCACCAGCTCCACGGGCTGAAGTGTCCGAGTTCGGGGTCGCCCTCGTCGATGTCGGCATCACGGTCTTCAGGAAGCAAGATGCCGCCCTGTGACCGGTTAACCAGGTTGAGGAAGAAGCCGATGAACGCAGCCAAAACTCCCGACAGCGCAATCGCGATGGTACCGATGGGCTCCCACACGCCAGTGGCGAGCAGGTTCCACACGAGGTAAACCGCGGAAGCGAGGAAGAAGAAAACCGCGAAGATGGTCAGAACAACAACGCTATTTTTCATGAGAGTTAGTGTCCCTTTCCAATGGCGGGCGCCGCGACAGCCGGTGCGTCATAGCCGTAGGGTGCGAGCTCCGGGTGGTTCAAATCGAAGGCCGGGGATTCGCTACGAATACGCGGAATCGACGTGAAGTTGTGACGCGGCGGCGGGCAGCTCGTTGCCCACTCGAGCGAGCGTCCGTAGCCCCACGGGTCGTTGACAGTGACCTTCGGTGCGAATCGAGCCGTGATGTAGATGTTGACCAACCACGGAAGAAGTGAGATCGCCATGATGAGCGTTCCGAAGGACGACAGCTGGTTCATCCAGGTGAAGCCGTCTTCAGGCAGGTAGGTCGCGTAACGACGCGGCATACCCATGACGCCCACCCAGTGCTGGATGAGGAACGTGACATTGAAGCCAAGGAAGAACAGCCAGAAGTGCCACTGTCCGAGGCGCTCGTTCATCATCTTGCCGGTCCACTTGGGCCACCAGAAGTAAAGACCCCCGAACAGACCGAAGATGAGACCACCAACGATGACGTAGTGGAAGTGAGCAACTACGAAGTAGCTGTCCGAGAGGTGGAAGTCGAGCGGCGGTGAGGCCAGAATCACACCGGTCAGACCAGCGAACACGAAGTTGAACACGAAGCCGATCGCGAAGAGCATTGGCGTTTCGAAGGTAATCGAGCCGCGGAACATGGTTCCAATCCAGTTGAAGACCTTCACACCAGTCGGTACCGCGATGAGCATCGTCAGGAGCGCAAAGAACGGCAAGAGCACCGAACCAGTGACGTACATGTGGTGAGCCCACACCGTCATTGACAGGGCGCCAATACCCAGCGTCGCGTAAACGAGCGTCTTGTATCCGAAGATTGGCTTGCGGCTGAAGACCGGAAAAATCTCGGAGATGATGCCGAAGAACGGCAGCGCGAGGATGTACACCTCGGGGTGACCGAAGAACCAGAACATGTGCTGCCAGAGCATGGCTCCGCCTGTGGCTGAGTCAAAGACGTGGGCACCGAACACGCGGTCGGCAGCCAGACCGAAGAGCGCTGCTGCGAATACCGGGAAGACGAGAATCGCGAGAATCGAGGTCACGAGGATATTCCAGGTGAAGATCGACATGCGGAACATGGTCATACCGGGAGCACGCATCGTGATGATGGTCGT
>JBDKLU010000096.1:0-5680 GCA_039795475.1 Actinomycetota bacterium
TCTTCAGCTGGCCATCGACCTGGACCGAAACACGATCGCGCATGTCGTTGAGCATGAGAGTCTGCTGTGCTTCGGCGAGGCCAAGCTCCCAGGGCGTACCTGCGTGCTTGAGCGAGTTCAGCGGGCTTGCGCCAGTTCCCCCATCGTGACCAGAGATCAGGATGACATCAGCGAGTGCCTTTGAAACACCAGCAGCGACGGCTCCAATTCCCGACTGTGAAACGAGTTTCACGTGAACACGCGCGGACGGGTTCGAGCGCTTCAGGTCGAAGATGAGTTGCTTGAGGTCTTCGATCGAATAGATGTCGTGGTGCGGAGGCGGTGAAATAAGGCCAACACCTGCTGTTGCGTGACGAGTACGCGCAATCCACGGGTAAACCTTGTTGTTGGGTAGCTGGCCACCCTCGCCAGGCTTTGCTCCCTGAGCCATCTTGATCTGGATGTCGTCAGCGTGCGTCAGGTACATGCTGGTCACACCGAAACGGCCTGAAGCCACCTGCTTGATGGCGCTGCGACGCTCGGGGTCGAGCAGACGCGCGACGTCTTCTCCACCTTCACCAGTGTTGGATTTAGCGCCCAAACGGTTCATCGCGATCGCGAGTGTTTCGTGAGCCTCAGGGGAAATTGAGCCGTAACTCATCGCTCCTGTGGAGAATCGCTTCACGATTGATTCGACCGACTCAACCTCGTCGAGTGGTACTGCTGGGCGAAGGCCCTTCTTGAACTCGAACAGACCACGGATTGTCATCAGGTGTTCGGCCTGGTCGTCAATCTGCTTGGTGTACTCGCGGAAGATGTCATAGCGACGGGTCTTCGTTGAGTGCTGAAGCTTAAAGACCGTTTCGGGGTTGAAAAGGTGCGGTGCGCCGTCTCGACGCCACTGGAATTCACCACCGGTGGTCAAGCGCTCGTGGACGAGTTCAACTCCTGCGCCGTCGGGGTATGCGCTGAAGTGACGGGCAGTGTTCTCGGCGGCGATGACGCTGAGTCCGACTCCCCCGAGCTTGCTTTCGGTGCCCGTGAAGTACTTGTCGATGAAGTCTTGAGAGAGACCAACTGCCTCGAAAGTCTGTGCTCCTGAATACGAGCTGACAGTCGAGATGCCCATCTTGGACATGATCTTGAGGACGCCCTTACCGAGAGCCTTGATCAGGTTCTTGGTGGCTTTCTCTGCAGTGACTTCGGTGATGTAGCCCGAACGAACCAGGTTCTCAACCGATTCCATAGCAAGGTATGGGTTAACCGATCCGGCACCGTACCCCAGCAGCACTGCAACGTGGTGAACCTCGCGAACATCACCGGCCTCGACAACGAGACCAACCCGCATACGGTTCTCAGTGCGAATGAGATGGTGGTGCACGGCAGAAACCATCAAAAGCGATGGGATGGGGGCAAGTTCATGCGTTGAGTCACGGTCGGAGAGAACGATGAACTCAGCACCGTTTTCAATAGCCGCGTCGACTTCGTTGTTTAGTTCGTTGAGACGCTGTTCCATTGAGTGCTCACCGTCATCAACGCGGTAAAGACCCTTGAGTGTGACAGTTGCCTTCTCGCCCGATCGGGTGCGCAAGTGTTGGATCTTGGCGAGTTCGTCGTTATCAATAACAGGGAACTCAACAATGACCTGTCGTGCGTGATTTGGCGTGGCTTCGAGCAAGTTGAGCTCTGGTCCGAGACCGCGACGCATGCTGGTGACAACTTCTTCGCGAATTGAGTCGAGAGGTGGGTTGGTTACCTGTGCGAACTGCTGGACGAAGTAGTCGAAAATGACGCGAGGACGCTCGCTCAAGACGGCAATCGGGGTGTCCGATCCCATTGCACCAAGCGGCTCGATGCCAGTTTTAGCCATCGGAGCAAGCATGATTCGCAGGTCTTCTTCGGTGTATCCGAAGGTGCGCTGACGACGAGCTACCGATGCGGGCGTGTGGATGATGTGCTCACGCTCAGGCAGAGACTCGAGCTCGATACGACCAGCATCAATCCACTGCTGCCATGGCTGTTCGGCAGCGAGAGACGCTTTGATTTCTGAGTCGTCAATGATGCGACCGGCAACTGTGTCGACGAGCAACATCTTGCCGGGCTGTAGACGACCCTTTTGAACAATCTTCTCAGGCGCGACATCGTGAACGCCGATTTCACTCGCCACAACAATAAGGCCGTCGTCAGTAACGAGGTAGCGACCAGGGCGTAGACCGTTACGGTCCAAGGTCGCGCCGACGAGTGAGCCGTCGGTGAATGCAACAGCTGCCGGGCCATCCCATGCTTCCATGATTGATGCGTGGTATTCGTAAAACGCACGACGTGCAGGGTCCATGTCGGTCTGGTTTTCCCAGGCCTCAGGGATCATCATGATGATCGCGTGCGGCAAAGAGCGACCAGCGAGGGTGAGGAGCTCGACGACCTCGTCGAAGCTTGCGGAGTCGCTTGCGCCAGGCGTACAGATAGGCAGCAACTGCTTCATGTCACCGAGAACATCGCTTGCAAGTTGCGATTGACGTGCTTGCATCCAGTTGCGGTTTCCTTGCACGGTGTTGATTTCACCGTTGTGCGCGATGAAACGGAACGGGTGCGCAAGTGGCCACGAGGGGAAAGTGTTCGTCGAATAACGAGAGTGGACCAAGGCCAGAGTCGAAGCAAAACGTTCGTCAGACAGGTCTGGGTAGAAGGGCTCAAGCTGAAGAGTGGTCAGCATGCCCTTGTAAACAATGGTGCGACTCGACAGCGACGGGAAGTAGATTTCGCGCTCACGCTCAACACGCTTACGAAGACGGAAAATTTTGCGGTCTAATTCGAGCCCAGAAAATTCACCAGAAGCAGAAGAGATGAAGACCTGCTCAATCGCAGGCATCGCTTCGCGAGCAAGAGTCCCCAGGTGCGTGGGGTCAACCGGAACAGTTCGCCAGCCGAGTACGCGAAGTCCCTCTTCAGCAGCAATGTGCGCAAGGTGAGATTTGATCTCTTCACGAGCAGAAACATCTTGCGGCAAGAAGGCATTTCCTGCGGCGTAGTAACCAGAGGCAGGAAGCTCGAACGAAGTAACGGCACTAAAGAACGCGTGTGGGATTTGAGTCAAGATTCCGGCGCCATCGCCAGTACCCGCATCCGAACCTACGGCGCCACGGTGCTCAAGGTTACGAAGAGAGCCGAGAGCAACATCGATGATGTCGTGACCGGGCTGTTGACGAAGGGTCGCCACCATGGCGAAACCGCAGGAGTCTTTTTCGTTTGCTGGGTTAAAAAGACCTTGGGCAGCCGGAACAGCAGAGAACCGGTGGTGTGGCAAAGCGACCGTCACGCACGGCCTCCTCTCGTTTGTTGCAAGGGACGGCGATGGCCCAATAAATGAACAGGAAGTTTTGCGACTACGGGAAGCCGCGAAGACTACTTCGTTGTGGTTACCTTCGACTGACTTGTGGCCTGCGAAATCGACGACGTAGATGCATCCGACGAGGCGACCTTGCCAACGTGGTAGCGGGCTGGTTCGCCCTCCTGCAAGTCTACCGTAGACGCGGGCGCATGGCGTCCAGGACGGTACACCGAGAGCTCTTGCCCTGGGTGACGACGTCGCGACCAGGCGAGAATGACCAAACCAATCAGGATGGCTCCGAAAGCTGCCCAAATGTTGGTGCGGATACCCAAGTAGGTTTCACTCGGATCGATGCGGATCGACTCGAACCAGGAGCGACCGATTCCATACCAAATGAGGTATGTCGCGAGTGAGCGTCCCCAGCGAAGGTTGAAGCGCTTTTCCAAAACCAGGATGAGCGCGACACCAGCTAGGTTCCAGAGAATTTCGTAAAGGAACGTGGGTTGGAACAGAGTTCCTGCTGGGAGCCCAGCGGGAAACGCCGGATTAGAAGGCTCAATCTCAAGGCCCCAAGGCAGGTTGGTGGGTAGACCAAACAGCTCGTGGTTGAAGTAGTTACCCAAACGACCGGCCGCTTGAGCGACAAGAAGACCAGGTGCGAGTGCGTCTGCATAGCTCAGGAAGCGAACTCCGGTCTGTCGTGAACCGAGGTAGATGCCCAGCGCGCCACCTAAGAGAGCGCCAAAAATGGCATTGCCACCCTCCCAGATGTAGAACACCTTGAGAAGGTTGGCGCCCTCGTAAAAGTAATCGTTCGGGTGCGTGAGGACGTGATAAAAACGTGCGACGATGATGCCAAGCGGGACAGCCCAAATGGCCATGTCGAGTGTGACGCCCTTAGCGCCACCACGCTTGGTGAAACGAACGCTGGTGATCCAGACGGCGAGGATGATGCCGAGAAGAATGCACAGCGCGTAGGTGTGGATGCGGATAGGACCGAGGTCAAAGAACTGCCATTCAACGGGCGGGCTCGGAATGCTAGCCACGACGTTTTGGAAAACAGCGCTCACGTAAAGGTCCTTAGTTTCGTTCGTTTAAGAGTTTGGTGAATGAAGTTTATGCGCGACCAGGTTTGCCGGCGGCCAATTCAAGCGCTTTCTCAGCTAGGGAACTGAGTCCGCCCTCAGCAAGAGCTTGAACTAGGGCAGAACCAACGATGGCGCCATCTGCATAGCTGACAACCTCTGTGACTTGCTGTGCTGTTGAAATACCTAGTCCGACGCCGATGTGTGATGCCCCACGCTCGCGAAGGCGCGCGACAAGCGTGACGGCTGCACTGTCTACGTCATTCCGGGTGCCTGTGATGCCCATGGTGGAAACCGCATAGACAAATCCGCGACACAGTTCGATTGCGCGATCGAGTCGCTCATCTGTCGAAGTCGGCGCCGCTAAGAAAACTCTGTCGAGAGAGTATTCATCGCTCGCCGAAATCCAGAGACCAGCCTCGTCGGGAATGAGATCGGGAGTAATGAGTCCGGCTCCCCCGGCGTTCTTAAGGTCGCGGGCAAATGAGTCGACTCCGTAAGCAAGAACAGGGTTCCAGTACGTCATCACGAGGGCGGGCGTGTCAACCTCGGCAGTAATTTGCTTGAGCGCTTCGAACGCATCCGAAATACGAAATCCATTTTCTAGAGCGACTGTCGTAGCTCGTTGGATCACAAGCCCGTCCATGACTGGGTCGCTGTATGGCAATCCAAGTTCCAAGACATCAGCGCCGTTTTGAGCGAGGGTAATTGCGGCCTGAACACTGAGATCTACTGTGGGAAAGCCAAGGGGAAGGTAACCGATAAGAGCGCCGCCCTGAGCAGCAACGGCAGTATCGATAGCGGCCTCAACGTGTGACATTTACTTCTGCTCCCCGTCAAGAATGCCAAAGTACTCTCCCGCGGTCTGCATGTCCTTATCGCCGCGACCGCTCAAATTCACAAGGATGACGGCATCTGGGCCGAGCTCTTTGCCTAGCTCGATTGCGCCGGCCAGACCGTGAGAGGTCTCGATTGCCGGGATTATTCCTTCAGTGCGACTGAGAAGGCGGAGTGCATCCATCGCAGCTGAGTCAGTGATCGGACGGTACTGAGCTCGCCCAATGTCTTTGAGCCAGCTGTGCTCGGGACCAACACCTGGGTAGTCGAGGCCGGCAGAAATCGAGTGAGATTCCATGGTCTGGCCGTCTGCGTCTTGGAGCATGTAAGACCGAGCCCCATGCAAAACGCCCGGGCGACCGAGTGTCAGTGTAGCTGCGTGCTCGGGGGTGTCAATTCCTCGCCCCGCTGCTTCGAAACCATAAAGTCCGACGGTCGGGTCGTCGAGGAA